>DAOUJE010000055.1:0-19269 GCA_034423055.1 Dehalococcoidia bacterium
GCGCGTGATCGGCTGGCGATGCGCATGTTGGCTACTCCGGCTCGCATGAGTGAGGATGCGGTGATGCGTCCGGTTTCACCAGCGCCGACTAGGAGCGCGGATTTGCCGGTGAGGTCGCCGATCTCGCGTTCGAGTAGTTTGACGCCGAATGATGGGATGGAGACTTGGGACCAGCCGAGCCCGGATTCCTTGCGGGCGGTACGTCCGGTGCGGAATGCGACGTGGAACATGCGGGAGAGGACGGGTTCGGCGGGTTTGTCGACGTTTGCGAGTGCTTGGAATGAGCGTGAGACTTGTCCGGCGACTTGGTGGTCACCTTGGACTAGGGAGTCGAGCCCGGTGACGACTCGGAAGAGGTGGTGGACGGCGTCGTATCCAGTTTTGGCGTAGATGAAGGGTGCGAGGTCTGCTCTTGTGCCGTTGTAGCCGGGTTGGTAGTTGCGATCGCCGAGGACGGATAGGTAGGTGATCATCTCCTCCATGGTTGCGCCGGTGTTGCGTGTGACGGCGTAGAGTTCGGTGCGGTTGCAGGTGGAGAGGATGGTTGCGGAGTCGTGCGTGTCGAGGCGATCGGAGAGATCGCGGATGTGCATCGGCAGATCTTCCTCGGATATGGCGACGCGTTCGAGGACGTCTAGGGGCGCGTTTTTGTGGCTGAGGCCTGTGAGTACGAAGTTCAATGGGGTACCGGCGAGCGCGGTTGGTTCGGTGGCTAGGTATTAATTATCTATACGACTATGGTGGTGTTGTCTGAACCGCGGATTACGCTGATTGTGATGATGGGCTGTGATGTTATCCAACCCGGGCATCCCCTGCGGTCTCGCCTTGCTCGCCCGCGTCCCCCAGCCTCTCCCGTGCATACCCCGCTCGCGTCGCGTTCGCTTGCTCGCGCCCCTTTCGCTGGAAGAAAGGGGCGTACAATTTAGGCGAGTCATTTAAGGGGGCGCAAAGGGACATGGTTAACGATATTCTTCCGCTGGATGAGCGTGGGTATGCTGATTCGAGCATCTTGGTTACGGCTGAGTGGTTGGCTGAGCATATTGAGGATGCCCACGTGGTTGTCGTGGATACGGATGATCCGAGCGGGTATGCGGAGGGGCATATTCCGGGGGCTTCTAATCCGCCGGATAACTATTACAAGACATCGTTGGATGATCGGACACACATTCAGGGTACGGAGCAGTTTGCTGCGACGATGAGTGAGTTGGGTATCAGCGACGATTCGCTGGTGGTGGCGTATGATCGGACGGGCGGGCTGTACGCGTTGCGGTTGATGTGGGCGTTGCACTACTACCGGCATTACAACGTGAAGATGTTAGACGGCGGGTATCAGCGGTGGGTTGCGGACGGACGCGCGGTGAGTACGGTGGGGTATGAATCTGATGGAACGGCGTTGTTCACGCCGCGGGAGCCTGACAAGTCGATCTTTGCGGACATGAACGATGTTTTGGCGGCGATCGGGTCAGAGTCCTCGACGTTGCTGGATGTTCGGACGGATGGCGAGTGGGATGGATCGAACAAGCGTGGCGGAAAGCGTGGGGGGCGGATTCCGGGTGCGATTCATCTTGAGTGGGTGAATTTCCACACTGGCGGTGCGATTCCGACGTTGAAGACGGCTGATGAGATTCGTGGGTTGCTTGCGGATCAGGGTGTGTCGACGGACGGTGAAGTGATCACGTATTGCCAAGGTGGGATTCGGGCGGCGCAAGCGTATTGGGTGCTGAAGTTAGTGGGTGCCGAACGGGTTAGGAACTACGATGCGTCGTGGCGAGAATGGGGCAACAACGAGGAAGTGCCGATCGAGAATGAAACTTAGTTTCGTTGGGTAACAACCGCGCGGCGATAAGGTTCGTATGTCAATAGCGATTGTGCGAGGAAACGAGATCGCGCCACGCCGTGTTGGTGATGGGCGAGGAACAAAGGGTGGAAGAAACCGATGAGAGTATTGGGTAGAAGCAGACGAGGATCGGCGTTCGGCGCCGTATCGATCGGGATATTGATTTTTGCGTTGGCGGCGTTGTTGACGCTAAGCGCGTGTGGGAGCGAAGAGCCGACTGCGACAGCTGTTCCTGGTCCTACCGCGACATCGGTTCCGGAACCGACTTCGACGTCGGTGCCGGATCCAACGGCAGAACCGACCGAAGAGCCCACTCCAGAGCCTACAGAGGCACCGGCGGCGCGGACCGAGCCTGTCGAGTTATTCGACAAGGATGTTCGGGACATCGATGCTTGGATCAACAGCGAGCCGACATCGATTGCGGAGCTCACGAGCCAGGGCAAAGTAGTGCTGGTGGACTTTTGGACTTACACGTGCGTTAACTGTCTGCGGACGTTGCCGTTCTTGCGTGAATGGCAGGAGAAGTATGCGGACAACGGATTGGTGATTCTCGGAGTTCATGCGCCAGAGTTCGAGTTCGAGAAGGAGCTTGATAACGTTCAGATGGCGGTGGATGACGAGGATATCGAGTGGCCAGTGGCTTTGGACAACGAGATGTCTACGTGGCGGAGTTTCAACAATCGGTACTGGCCGGCGAAGTATCTGATCGGGATCGATGGTGAGATTCACTACTCGCATTTCGGTGAAGGGGCCTACCGCGAGACGGAGCTGGAGATCCGGAGGGTGCTAGAGGCTGCTGGTTACGACGTGAGTGGCATCCCGATCGGCGAGGTTGAGAACACGAGTCGAGACGACACTGCGAGGTCGGTGACGCGTGAGCTTTACGGCGGGTACGACCGGAACTACAGCGTCTACGGGTTGTACGCGGCGCAGGACGAGTACTACGTGGGGCCGGACCGCGAGGTTGAATATGAGGATATCTACGCGGAGCGCAACAGCTATCCGCCGCAGAAATTCGTGCTGAAGGGTCTCTGGCGCAATGAGCAAGAAGCGATTGTGCACGCCCGCGAGACGATGGATCTGAGCGACTACATCGCGTTCCGTTTCCATGGTCGCAGCGCGAACGTGGTGATCGATCCGCCGGAGCCGGACGAGTTCAAGGTCTACGTTGAGCTTGACGGTCGTCCGCTGATGGAGAACGAGGCTGGAGACGACATCGTGTTCGATGACGAAGGTCGGTCGTACTTCAACGTTGATGAAGGTCGGATGTACAAGATCGTGGAGACGCCGGAGTATGTGGAGGACACGTTGAAGTTGAGCAGCGATTCTCCGAACTTTGCGATCTTCGCGTTCACGTTCGGGATTTATGACGGCGGGTTCTGATCGATGAAGCCGCGATCGGGTCTTTTGACTGGAGATAGGTGATGCGTTTGGGTTATGTGACTGCCATGGTGGCGGCCTTGGGGCTGCTGGCGTTGTTCGCTGTGGCGTGCTCAAGTGAGGAGCCGACAGCTACGCCGGTTCCGACGGTAGCGCCTACCCAAACGCCGGTTCCGACGAACACTGCGGTCCCTGAATCTGCGGCGGTGTTGCCGAGCAGCGGTTTGGAGGAGCCAGAGCAGGAATGGACTACTCGAACCGAGAGCGATGAGCTGCGGCTGATACTTGCGACGCCGGATTTGGCGCCGGGGACGCGTAGATTCGCGATGGTGTTGACGGACGGCTCTGGGATTGTGGCGTTTCCGGTGGTTCAGGTTTCGTCGTACAAGTATCCGGATGGCTCGGATGCGGTTTCTGGTCGCGAGGGTCCGGTTGAGATGGCGCTGGCGCGTTACTTCGAGTTTCCGTATGGGACTCGTGGGATTCACGTTACGGAGTTGACGTTCGACGAGGCTGGGATGTGGGGAGTCGAGGCGAGTGTTCCGCAGCCGGATGGGAGTGTGGCGACGATCGAGGTTTTGATGGAGGTCCATGAGGAGACGATGTCGGTCGATCTGGGCGAAGTACCTCCCTTGGCGGATAGTAGGACATTGGCGGACGTTGAGGATGTTTCGGATTTGACGACGGGTTCGCAGCGGGACGAGAGTCTGTATCAGGTATCGCTTGGTGATGCGATTCAGAACGGCAAGCCGACGGTGGTAGTGTTTGCGAGTCCGGCGTTCTGCACGAATGCGGTTTGCGGTCCGCAGGTGGAGGTGTTGAGCAATTTGAGCGCGACCTACGGAGACGCTGCGGACTTTGTGCATGTGGATCTGTTCACGAATCCGAAGGAGATACAGGGTGATCTGACGCGAGCGAAGAAGACGCCGCTGCTGGATGAGTGGGGTCTGGTGTCCCAGGAGTGGACGTTTGTGATGGATCGAGACGGCGTTGTGGTTGGGCGATTCGAGAACTTTGTTCCGGAGTTGGAGTTGGAGCCGTCTTTGGAGTCGGTGTTGGCGGCGGCAGAGTTTGAGTCGACAGCGGAACCAGAGGTTGAGGTGGTAGAGCCGGAGGGATCGATGATGGAGGCGAGTGAGGTTAAAGAGTTCGATGTGAGCATTTCGACGACTTGGCGCGACTTGTTCGATCAGTTTGAAGATTCTGAGCAATCTTGCATTCGCGACGGGTTCAGAGAAGAGGAGTTGGAGAGGATATTGGAGCGGCAGGTTTTGTCGGAAGATGAATCATACGGGTGGCAGGAGACGTTTATCGATTGTGTTGATCCGGCGACTGCGAAGGCGGTCTGGTTGGGCAACATGCTCGCGTCGATGGAAGGTCTGACTGCAGGGGGAGAGGTTTGTATCCGGGAATTGGTTGCAGGTGCGGATGTGAAGGCCGTGATCGCTGGCGAGCAGCCGGATGCGACCCCAGAGGAGGTTGCAGTGACGGGCGAGTTCTACGGCGGGTTGTTCACGTGCGGATTGGTGGGCATGTTGGATCAGGTGGATGAGTTGGAAGGTGATGAGGCGTGTTTGGCCGATGTGCTGACAACGGTTGATCCGGCGGTGATCTACACCGGCAGTCGGGATGATGCGAGTCCTGAGGATGTTGCTATGTTTGAGGAGTTCATGATGGGGATGTTCATGTGCGTTCCGGGATTGCTGGATATGGCGTTCGATGAGGCTGCGGGGGCTCCGATGCCGACGCAGTGAGTAGAAAAACGTCGGGTTTGGGTCCGGCGTCTATCGTGTTTTGGGCGGGAGCAGATTTGGGTTGATCGGCGCGAGGCGGATAATGCTCCAGTAGCGAGAACGGGGCGATTCGCCACTGGTTAAACGGGGATGCGCCTTGTTTGGACAGCCGTCCAATCGTCTCGGCGTAACATCGAATCGTATTGTGCCGTTCTAGTTGTGTTTCGTAAAGTCATCTAACAGCGATGTAGGCGACGTTAATGAGTACCAAATCGACATTCGACGGTTCTGTCGAGATTGGATCGTTGTTCGTGCCGCTTGATGGTACGGAGTGGCATGAGCGAGCGATCTCTTACGGATTGCTTATCAGCAAATGGTTCGGTTCGACGCTAGATCTGTTCTTTTCGCTGGCAGATGTTCCGCCGTTGACGCGTCACGGCGAGTGGCGCCAACGTGCCCACCTCTCGCTGGACACGGCTGAGCAGACTCGGGATCGCGACGCTTCGATAGTGAATAATGGCGCGATTCACGAATTTGGGAAGATTCTCGCCAATGATTATCTCAACGAGGTGACGCGTCGTCTCGAACATCTTGGAGTAGATATCACTACTGACTTGAGTGCTGGGAGTCCAGCACACATCCTTTCGTACAAGGCTCAGCAGGCCGGTGATTCCATGATCGTGATGTATGCGCGTCCGCAAAACCGGATTCGGCGTTATGTTCGGAAGAAGATGGCCGAGGAGTTGATGTCGGTTACGACAGTGCCGGTATTGATGGTGAACGAAGATCGGTATGTTGACATTCGGAGGATCGCGATTGCGCCACAATCGGTGATCGTGCCGTTGCGCGTCGAAAGTGCGATGAAGGCTTGTTTGCCGTATGCGCTAGCGATAGCCAAGAAGAATGGCGTTCACATCCAAATTGTCGAGAGCAACGTCGAGTACCGACGAAATCGCCGCCAATTTGATCGAGCGCGTGAGTATCTGTCGAAAGCGTTGGAAGCGAGTCCGGTCGATCACTCGTTCCGCGCTTCCCGACTAGGGATTACGAGTTCGTTGTCGGCGGCGCATATGTCGTCGCCTAATTCGTGGATCGTGATGGGATCGCGCATGCGGTACGGGTTTACGCGGAATTTTCTGCCTTCCGTTGCTGACAATATACGCCGAGAGGTGTCATGTCCGGTATTGGCAGTGCCACATGCGGAGGTGATACCGAAACGTGAGGCGCGACTCAAGCGTTGGATCGACGATTGGCTTGCACATCAAGATGCTTCGTCGCTCCTTGCCGCAGAGGTCGCTGGCCAAGCGAACAGACGGGGATGGGCGCAGCAGATAACGTCGTTGTACGCCTTTGACGATGAGGATCGTCGGGATCCGCCGAGACCGCCGCAGTGGCGGACGTGACATCGTCGCGGACTTTTTAGTTTTCGTTTGGCGATTGGTTGCTGGATCGTGAACGCATCAGGTAGGAGATCAATGCGCCGATGGTGGTTCCGAACCAGGCGTATGGGGCGATGACGAAGCCGATGATGGCCCACAACAGGGTTGGCGCGCCTAGGAATCTTTCAGCGTCGCTGATTTGCCAGTAGACGATTATTGCGGCGGCTGGGATGAGCATTAGGACGCCGACGATGAGTCCGAACCAGACGATTTTGATCTCGTCGGCCTTGGCGATGCCGCCACCGACGAATCCGGCGACGAAGGGGCTGATGGGAATCGCTACGAAGTGAACGCCGGGTATGGGTATGGCGACCAACATGATGGCGAATGCGATTATTACGCCCTTCAGCATAGTTCCTTAGTGCTGGCTATTGGTGACACGGTCCATGGTCGATCAACTGAGTATATTTCTGGCGTGGTTTTGGAGATGCGGAATGGTGGTATGATTTCCGATTACTTATGTGTCTGCATGAGCGGATAGGCAGGCGAGATTGACGATTACACATCCATCTACGGACATCCTGATACTGGGATCGGGCGCGTCGGGTGCAGCGGTCGCATGGCGACTATCTCAGTCCGATTTCAGCGTCGTTTGCCTAGAGCAGGGGCGATGGGTCAAGCCTGAAGAGTATCCGAACGAGCATGCCGACTGGGAGATTCAGGCGCGCACGAACTGGGCGTTCGATCCTAATGTTCGTGGGCTTGACGTCGACTACCCGATAAACGTTGACGAATCTCCGATCGACCCGTTGATGTTCAACGCGGTCGGCGGTAGCACGATACATTGGACAGCGCATACACCACGATTCCACCCTTCGGACTTTCGGGTCAAATCTTTGGATGGAGTAGCGGATGACTGGCCGATCACGTATGAAGATGTTGAGCCGTATTACGACGTGTATGACGAGTTGATGGGTTGTTCTGGGATCAATGGGGATCCGGCGAACCCTCCGCGGAAAGAGCGTCCGATGCCGCCGTTGCCGATCGGTCCGGACGGCGAGCGCATGGCGAGGGCTTTTGACCGTTTGGGCTGGCACTGGTGGCCGTCGGACAGCTATGTGAATTCGGTTCCTTACCGTGGTCGTCAGGCGTGCAACAACTGCGGCAACACCGGATTGGGATGCTCACGCGGTGCCAAGGGGCAGACGGACGTTGCGATTTGGCCAGAGGCGATAGCGAATGGTGTTGAGTTGCGGACGGATGCGAGGGTGTTCAGAGTCGAAACGGATGCGGATGGTCGGGCGACTGGAGCGAGCTACTACGATGCGGAAGGCGAGACCCACTTCCAGCCGGCGAGGGCTGTGGTTCTGGCGATGAACGGTATTGGTTCCCCGCGGATCATGCTGAACTCGGCATCGGACATGTATCCGGATGGGCTGTGCAACTCAAGCGGGTTGTTGGGTAGGAACCTGATGTTTCACCCGTACGCGATGGTTAGCGGGTTGTTCGACGATGGGTTGAAGACGTACAAGGGGGCTTTGGCGAACATGATTCTTTGCCAGGAGTTTTATGAAACGAACCCGGAGAAGGATTTCGTGCGGGGTTACACGTATCAGGTCGCGCGAAGCTCGGGGCCTATATCTACTGCCTGCGGATATATGTTTGGTCGAGTGCTATGGGGCGCGGAGCACCATGAAGAGTTTGGACGGCGATTTGGCGATGTGACGGTTTTGGGTGTTATTGGCGAGGATTTGCCAGAGGAGCACAACCGAGTCGAGTTGGACCCGAATCTGACGGATTCGAACGGGATTCCGGCACCGAAGGTTTACTACAAACTGAGCTCAAACTCTCGCAGGCAATTGGACGACGCGATCAATAACGCGGAGACAGCGTTGCATGAGGCTGGTGCTGTCGAGGTGTTGGCTACGCGATTGTTGAAGGTTGCAGGGTGGCACCTGATGGGCACGGCTCGGATGGGTGACGATCCGACATCTTCGGTCGTCGACAGATGGGGCCAGGCGCACGATGCTGACAACGTGTTCGTGGTAGATGGCTCGGTTTTCGTGACGTGTGCGGCGGTGAATCCGACGCCTACGATTGGCGCGCTTGCGCTTAGAACTGCCGACTATATAGACCGCGAACGTGCTGATCTCAAGTCCTGAAACACAATTTGAACTATGCCAGATAACGATAACGAACCTAAATTGACGGATGCGGACCGCCTCGTTTTATCGGCGGTGATGGATCTTGTAGTGCCCGCGGTCGACGAATTGCCGGGGGCGGGCGAGATGGGGTTGACCGACGCCGCGGAGGAGCTTGCGGGCAAGGAGGCGAAGTATGGCGTTTCGTTGAGGCGTATCATGGATGCCTTGTCACTCGATCCATCGGCGCGTGCGGAGGGCGGTTTCGCGGCGTTGGACGAGGAGCAGCGGATTGCCGCGCTCAGGGTGTTAGAAGCGAACATGCCGGGATACTTCGACGATTTCGTGGATCTGATCTACATCGTGTACTACAGCGACGAGCGCGTTCACGAGCGGATCGGTTGGCGCAGCGGTCCGTTGCAGCCCTTGGGCTGGGAGATGCCGGCTTGGGACCCGTCGGTGCTGGAGACGGCTTCGAAGCGGAAGCCGTTCTGGCGTAAAGTGTGACATCGGGCATTGTCGCAGGTTCACAGGCGCGATAACATCAAACTTCAACGAAACGGGTCACACTTCTGATAGACATCGAATGCCCAAGCTTCAGCGCCTTCTGTACATCAACAGCGAAAGCACGAATCCGCAATCGCCGGCACTTTCGGCGGCGATCTATGAGCCGGTTGCAGGTTCACTTACTGAACTGGATCCGACAAGCGACGGTATTCCGTACGTATCGGTTCAAGCGGCACTCATCGACGGCTGGCGCGTGATCCAAGCACCAGACGTTTGGGCTGGTATTGGTAGCGATGGCGCGGGAGAGGTTATAGGTTTCCAGTTCATCCTCGAAAAGATAGAAGATTTCGACGATTAATCGTTAATGATCCGTCGATCGACGCAGAAAAAGGCACGCGCAATGACCACCACCGCAGTAGCAGCCGACCACCGCCTGACTGATGACGAGATGGCATCATTCGTGATCCGCGGGTATCACATCGTCCGACCTGATTTGCGCGAGGGGCTGAATCAGGAGATCTATGACGCTCTCGATGCGCTGGATAAAAACCCGGGCGACGCGGTGCTTGAAACTGTGCCTCAGTTGAGCGAGGTTTGGGACTCTCCAGAGGTCGTCGGTGCGCTGACCAGCTTGCTTGGTCCGGATTACGAGATGTTTTCGCATCGGCATTGTCACCGTAACGCGCCGGGAACTCCTAGCCAGCAGATTCACCAAGACAATATGAACGATCTACGGGTAGCGGGTGGCCAGGTTCGGTCTCCGGACCGCGTGGATCTGGTGCTGGCGATGTACTACCCTCAAGATGTTGATCAGAACATGGGCCCGACGTGCGTTTTGCCGGGGACGCACGTGTTGAATGCGTTACCGGAGCGAATGGCATCGCAAGGAAATTTCCGAGACCAGTTCATAGCCACGGTTCAGGCGGGTAGCGTGGTGATCTTACACTACGACATCTGGCATGCGGGGACTGCGAACACCAGTAATCGTGTGCGGTACATGCTCAAGTTCCTATTCCAACGGACGAGCGAGTGGAACGTTCCGTCTTGGAACCACGATCCAGCGAATGATGCCACGATCCGGGCGCGTTTGGAGGGAGAGAATCCGATGGGTATGCAGCGTGGGCTTTCGGCAAAGCAGAAGCATTTCCGGACCAGGATGTGGAACCGACTGGCGGGAGATGAGTCTTTAGATCTCTCGTATCGGGATAAGTGGGCTGGTGGGGCTTGGGACTAGGTGGTACTCTTAGGTAAACAACCAACTTAATGTGATACGCGTGTGATGGGAGTAGCTCTTGTTGAAGCAAGCCAGATTGGGCACTCGGGATGCGTCTGGTAAGGTCGACACGCCGACATTGGAGCGCTGGACAAATCGCATACACCGAGGCGATTGCCTAGAAATCATGGGGCGCATGCCAGCGAAATCTGTCGGCGTAGTTGTAACATCGCCGCCTTACAACCTGAAAAACAGTACTGGCAACGGCCTTAAAGACGGCAGGGGTGGCAAATGGCCCAATGCGGGGCTCATAGATGGTTACGCGGACCATAACGACTCAATGCCGTATGAGGATTACGTCGTTTGGCAACGCGAGTGTCTGTCAGCGATGATGAGATTATTGAGGGACGACGGGGCGATTTTTTACAACCACAAGTGGCGCGTCCAAAACGGTCTGTTGCAGGATCGGGCTGAGATCATCCATGGCTTTCCGGTGCGGCAGATCATCATATGGCAACGCCCGGGTGGGTTCAATCACAATCCCGGTTATTTTTTACCGACTTATGAAGTGATCTACTTAATTGCGAAACCGAAATTCGTGCTGGCGCCGAAGACCGGCGGCATCGGCGATGTTTGGTCGATTCGTCCAGCACGCGATAATCCTCACCCCGCACCGTTCCCGGTCGAGTTGGCCCGTAGATGTATTGAGTCAACGACTGCTAGCGTGGTGCTTGATCCGTTTATGGGTAGCGGCACCACGGCGGTAGCCGCACAGTATTGTGGTCGCGATTGGGTTGGTATCGAATTGTCGGAGGAATACTGTCAGATAGCAGAGTCTCGAATCCGGGATGGTTGGCGTGCCGATTACGCCTAGGAACGCCGTTGAAACGAATCTATTTGCCGAATTGCGGGAGATTTGTCGATCTGGAACTTGGGAAATGCACAACGGCGGCACTGGTCAACCGGGTGCAATTCTTGAGCATTTATTGGGTATTGACACTGACAACGTCGACCTCCCAGACCTTCAGAGGTGGGAAGTGAAGTTCCACGGCGGCACTGCGCCGATAACGCTTTTTCACAAGGAAGGCGAACCCAAAGGATCAGTCGGAAGCCTGGTCCAAGAACATGGGTGGCTAGATGCAAAGGGCAGGTTGAGTTTCCGGCACACCATTTGGGGCAAGACCAATCGAGGCTTCGGTGTCGCCGATCAAGACGACCGCATTCACGTCATGCACAAAGATGTGTCTCATGTGTCGTGGAGCAAGGACGTTCTTGTGGTTACGGCATCTTCGAAACTGAGAAACACTGTGTTAGTTGCGGGTAAGGTTTCGCGGAGGCAGGGCAAGCGATATGTAGAGTTCAAGGACACCTATCTCTTAGCGGATTTCAAACCATCGGCTTTCATCAGCGGCTTGATTGAAGGATGGATTGCAATTGACTTCGATGCCAGAGAGCAGTCCCCCGGAAGCAGAGGATTTAGGAACCATGGCACGAAGTTCCGGGTGAAGCATCAAGACATGCAACGAATGTTCGAGCGCGTAGAGCATCTAACGTGATGCCGGTTTCGTGTGATCCCTGATGCTAATGTCTGATTCTCCATCATCATCAATCCGCGGTTCTGAGCTTGCCAGCGACTTTACGGTGTCGCTGGATATTGACCGGCGGATGTATCGCGAGGATATTGCGGGGTCGATCGCGCATGCTGAGATGCTGGGGAAGCAAGGGATCGTTTCGGGTGAGGATGTTGAGGCTATCGTGGGTGGTCTGCGACGGATTCGGGAGGAGATCGAGGCGGGAGAGTTCGTGTGGAAGTCGGAGCTTGAGGATATTCACATCAATGTTGAGGCTCGGCTTTATGAGTTGATTGGAGATGCCGCGGGCCGGTTGCATACGGCTCGCTCGCGGAACGATCAGGTGGCAACAGATGCTCGGTTGTACGTAAAGCGGGTCACTGGAGAGTGTCGCGCGCTGTGTCGGGGGTTGCAGAGGGCACTATTGGATCGTGCGGAGGAGAATGTCATGACGGTGGTTCCAGGTTACACGCATTTGCAAAGGGCGCAGCCGGTGTCTTTCGGTCATGTATTGATGGCCTACTACGAGATGTTCGGACGGGATGCGGAGGCGTTTGGCTCGGCGCGAGATTCGGCTGATGTGTTGCCGTTGGGGAGTGGCGCGTTGGCGGGTGCGACGTATCCGTTGGATCGGGAGTTTGTGGCTGAACGGCTTGGGTTCTCGCGGGTCAGTGGTAACTCGATGGATGCAGTGTCGGATCGCGACTTCATTCTGGATTTCATATTTGTTGCCGCTAAAACTATGGCTCACCTCTCTAGGCTGTGCGAGGACATCGTTATCTGGTCATCGGAGGAGTTCGGATTTGTGCGACTCATCGACGCATATTCGTCGGGGTCGAGTATGATGCCGCAGAAGCGGAACCCGGACTATGCGGAACTGATCCGCGGGAAATCAGGGCGGGTGTTCGGGGCGTTGGTGTCGGCGTTGACCACGTTGAAGGGTCTGCCGTTGACGTATAACCGTGATCTTCAGGAGGACAAGCCGCCCTTGATGGATGCTTACGACACGGTGGTTGGGAGTTTGTCAGCCGCGAGGGGCATGATTGCCGAGATGACGGTGTGTAGGGATCGGATGGACACGGCGTCTCAGGGAGAAGAGATTTTGGCTACGGATTATGCGGACCACCTGGTTCGGGACCGAGGTTTGCCCTTCCGTGAGGCTTATGTGCGGGTAGCGGCTCACACGCGTGGCGATTCTGCTGGTGATGTCGAGTTTCCGGAGATGTCGGCGGCGGATTCGGTTGCAGCGCGTGATGTTGCGGGTGGGACGGCGCCTGGGCGGGTGCGTGAGGCGATCATGCGGGCGTATGGAGAGCTTGGGTTGGCGCGGTTGCGTGGAGAGTGGTAGATATTCGACAAAAAGCGAGCCTCGCATCGATAAACGTCCGTCGGTCAGTCAAGTTCGTATAGTTAGAGGTCGGGTCAAGTTCGCCGCAAAGCGTTAGTCACCTCGGGACAGTTTCAGTTTGTTCAATGTAATAGCTTCCAGCGTCGCATCGTGGCGCGGTGTCGCAGTTTTGATCGTTGCTTGGATCGTGCTTGCGGGCGTGATTCAGTCTGTTTCGCCGAGCATCGAAGAGGTTTCGACTAACGATCGGACGGAGTTCTTGCCCAACGATACGGAGACGTTGCAGGCGATCGAACTCGACAGTGAGAAGTTTCCTGCGTTCGAGGGATTCCCGGCGATATTGATATATCGCAATCCGGCGGGGATTACGGATGAGGATGTTGCGAAGGTGGCCGAGATTGATGCGGCGATCCGTGGGGATGAGACGCGAGAGAACATCGCGCTCGTTATCTCGGATTTTGGACAATCTGAGTTCGGTGGTGATGGAGGCGAGCTGTCTCAAGCGGCGGCGCCGGATCTCTCGCCTGATGGAACTGCGATCACGATCACAGTAGTGATTTCAGGTTCGCCAGCGGATGATGCGTTCGGGGAGACGGTCGAGTGGTTGCGGGAGCTTGACGAGGATGTGGCTGTGGAGCTGCCTTCGACATTCGAGGTTACGGGGCCGGCGGGGATTCTTGCGGATGCGATCGTGGTGTTTCAGTCGTTCGACTTTCGGGTGAGTGCGATCACGATTGTGTTGGTGCTGGTGATTCTGCTGGCGATCTATCGTTCGCCGTTGTTGGCGTTGCTGCCGGTGGTGTGTGTCGGCGTGGCGTTGACGGTGGCGCAATCGATCGCGGCGTTGCTTGCGGACAACTTCGAATTGGCGTTGAACGGGCAGGTTACGGCGATTATGGCGGTGTTGATGTTTGGAGCGGGAACTGATTTCACGTTGTTCATCGTGTCGCGTTATCGTGAGGAACTGCCGGTTCGGGGGAGCAAGTTCGAGGCGATTGCGGCGACGATACGTGCGGTTGGACCGTCGATAGCATCGAGTGCGGGGACGACGGTGGTTGCGATGATGGCGCTGGTGTTGGCGCTTTCGGGGAGTTTGAAGACGATGGGTCCGATGTTGGCGATGGCGGTGGCGGTGATGCTGGTGTGTGCGCTGACGCTGATACCGGCGGTGCTGGTTGCGATGGGTAGAGCAGCGTTCTGGCCCATCAAGAATATCGAACCGAAGGATAAGGAGACTGGTGTTTGGAACCGAGTGGGCGCTCTGATTGCGAGGCGTCCGGGTGCGCTGTTGACGGTGACGGTGGTGGCGATGGTTGCGTTGGCGACTGGGCTGTTCGAGTTCACCCCACGCTTCAGCTTTGTCGAGAGTTTCCCGGACAGCGCGGAGTCGAAGATGGGTTTTGAGACTCTACGGTCAGCGTATCCGCCGGGGCAACTGGCGCCGACGAGGGTTTATGTCTCGAAAGAAGGTGTGTCGGTTCTGGATCACTTGCAGGCGATTGAGGATTTGTCGGCGGCTTTGGCGGAGGATCCGTTGGTGGACAGCGTGACGTCGATCACTCGTCCACTTGGCGAACCGTTGCTGGTGGATATCGGGGATGTTCAGCCTCTGGTGGCGATGCTTCCAGATGATCCGAGTGAGGTCGGTGCGCTGATGGCGATGCTACCGCCGGAGCAGGCACGGTTAGCGGGTGCGTTCCTGGCTGGTCGGCGGTTGGTTTCGACGGACCGAACGACGGCGAAGCTTGAGGTGGTGCTCAACAAGGAGCCGTATGACATTGAGGCGATGGATGCGGTGCCACGATTTCGGGAGACAGCGCGGAACGCGGTGAACGAGTCGAGTTTGAACGGTGCGACGGTGTTGGTTGGTGGTGAGACGGCGTCGAATTATGACGGACGCGCGGTGACGATTCGTGATTTTCGGGTTATTGCGCCGATTGTGATTGCGGCGATCTGGATCATCTTGGCGATTCTGCTGGGGAGTTTCGTTGCGCCGACGTATCTGGTGTTGAGCGTGATTCTGAGCTTCGCGGCGGCGTTGGGCGTGTCTGTTCTGGTGTTTGAGTACATATTTGGGCACGACGGTATGGCGTTCGACACGATCCCGTTCATCTTCGTGTTCCTTATTGCGCTTGGCGCGGACTACAACATCTACATCATGTCGCGGGTGCGTGAGGAGACGCGTAATCGAGGACTGGTTGAGGGTACGCGGTATGCGATAACGCGGACTGGGAGCGTGATCACGTCGGCGGGGATAATACTTGCGGGGACATTCTCGGTGTTGACGACGTTTCCGCTTCTCGACCTATTCCAACTCGGTTTTACGGTGATGCTAGGCATCCTGCTAGACACATTCGTTGTGCGTGCGATTATGGTCCCGGCGATAGTGATGAAGCTGGGCGAGGTCAACTGGTGGCCATCGAAGACCCCTCGGGCTCATTCTCTGGCGATGGAGCGTTCGTCGAGCAGCGTCAAGAACTCGTCGTAATTCGAGATCGATTGCAGAGTTTTTACCAAGTGGCCGGCATCGGTCGATTGTTGTCGCAACTCCCATATCTGGCGCGCCAACGGGCTTGTAGAGGCAGGACCGTCGGCGTAGAGGCCATGGAAGGCGAAGTAGGCTTGGTTAATCTTGCGGATGTTGTGGCCGTTTTCGACTAATTCGAGACGACGGGATTCCATGTAAGCCTCGGCTTCATCGATTTTGCCTTGTTCGAGCAGTTCGTCGGTTTGATGGCGGGTATCGTGCAAGAATTCTCGGACATCGAACTTGTCGAACGCGTCATCCGGGTCTTCGTCGTCGTGTTCAGGCATGTATGGGGGTTCCAATGTTTCGATGTTTTCGCCAGTGATTCGGTTGTAGACGGTGCGCCCGATTTCATTTCCGACGAGGTTGGCGAGGGTTTCGTTGAGGGAAGTCATATCGCTGCCAGACCAGTAGGAACGTCCGAGGGGATGGAAGATGAGGTAGGCGTGGAGCCACTCGTGTGCGGATACCTCAAGTAGCGATTGCAGGCTGTAGTCGGAGGGGACTAGATTTGGGAACGATGCCAAGCCACCGGTTGGGAGGACGACCGCGGATAGATCGGCGGAGTTGAATATCTGGGTTTCCATCCGCTGTTTGTCGCTCTCGGTGAGCTCGGGCTTGAGAATCCTGACCGAGTCACGTTCGATGACATCGCGTGGCGATGTCACGAGAACGTGGGGAGTGTCGTCGATGCGGAAATCGACGGGCGGCCAGATAAATTCGCCGTTTTTGTTGAGCCCCAGGGCGATAAGTTCGGTTGAGATGGCGGATTCGAGGAGTTCTTCGACGGCGTCGCGGATTGCGTTGCGTTCTTGGATGAGCGAATCGACGTGCGATTGCGCGATCGATGCCGCGGTGTTATCGCCGCGTGCTTGGGCGGATTTGAGGTCGTTTCTGGCAGAGCGGAGTTCGCGTGCGAGAGACTGATAACGATCTAGGAGGACTTGTCGATCTTCTTCATCGATGTCGGTCCACGGTAGCGCAGAATAGATACGGTGAGCCCACTTGGCTGGAAAGTGTCGGGCTTCAAAGGATGTGAGGTTGTATCCGTAGCCGGCGGCGGCAATTTCGACTTTGGTGAGCAGGCGTCGGTCACCGCTGTGCATGATGATGACGACGATGCCTAGAGCCGCGAGGATCGCCAAGGGGATCTGATATGCGAGTTTCAGACAGGTCCGTCGAATACGTCCGCGGCGTATCTGCCTGGCGCGGCGGCGTTTGACGATGTCGTGGTAGCTTCGTCCGCGTTTTCTTCTGATATTGCGCAGTCGGCGCAGGTTGCAGCCCCGGAATATGGCGCGAGTGATGGTCATAGGAGTGATCAGCGATTGGTCCCTGGTGTAAAGGGACGGCTATGTACTCATTATCCAAACGCAATCGCCGTGGCGTAGTCATGTATATAGTTCCCCGCGTTGCGGTCGGGCAAACGTGGGGAGGACGCCATCTTCGCGTAATATACAAGCGTGACCCGTCCCCGGACAGTGTTTTCATCATCACTGCCTACGATTTGACCGGGAAGCCCTTGGCGGCTTACCGACGGCGTATGAGAAGGAGGAGCAGATGAGCGACACGTTGAACAGGTTCCCGCCCAACTGGGACGAGGAGCGCGTTCAGAGCGTCATCGAGCACTACGAGTCACAGACCGAGGACGAAGCGGTGGCGGAGGACGAGGCCGCCTTTGCGGACAAGTCGCAGACGGCGGTCGCGTAGTCATACAGCCGATGGAGTGACACCAGTCGCCAGCCCGGAGCACAACTTCCCAGGACGCAGAGGGGCAGAATACCGTTCAAAGGGAGATCCGAGCAACCTTGATCCGATCCCCGGAACGACCGATAGACTAGAAGAAGATTGACTTTGATGGGTTGAGGACTGCGAGATGAAAACGCCAACACGACGACCTAAGGACGAGACGGCCCGCCTCGGCGAAGAGATTTACGACAGAGACATCCGGTCACAGGTCGAGGAGTCGCATCACGGCAAGGTAGTTGCCATCGACGTGGATAGCGGCGACTACGCCATCGGCGATATGGTGGTTACCGCGGCGAAGCGTCTGCGGGAGCAACGCCCGGATGCCGATGTCTGGTCCGTGCGGGTGGGATACCGGACGTTGCGCAGCTTCGGCGGCGGCTCCCTGCGGAGGACCGAGTGATAGAGGGTTTCGTGAACGCCAGGTATGAGCCGGTGATCTCGATTCCCGTGCAAGGCCCGTCGGGGCAGGAGCGGGAGATTGAAGCCGTGATAGACACTGGCTTCAACGGCTTTCTGACCCTGCCTCCGGCACTAGTGGCGGAGTTGGGGCTGGCCTTTCAAAGCGAAGGATGGGCGACGCTGGCAAATGGCAACGTCGAGACATTTGACATTTACGGTGTCACGATGTTTTGGGACGGCCAGCCGAGATATGTCGATGCCGACGCGGTGGGACCGACTCCGCTGGTGGGCATGGCGTTGCTCCACCGCCACAACCTGAACATCGACATCGAAGACGGCGGACGCGTGGCAATCCAGGCAAAAGAGTAGCTGATCTTCCTCTCCTCGGTAAGCGGACTCCGCCTCGTGGGGGCGGTCCTTGTGGTCGCCCTAAGCCACCAAGCCACCATCAGCCCCATCATGCCCATCCCAGTTCACACCGGCGATTATCCACCAGCCACGCCCTGAACTGCCATCTCTGAAACAGCCATGTCATTCTGAGAACCCGCCATGTCATTCTGAACAGAGTGAAGAATCTACAGAATTACTATCCGTTAAAGTAGCATATCAACGTGGCATGAGATGACTTGACGAAATAGGGCGAATAACATTTATGAAATCAACGATTCCTGCCTCCATTATATTCGTAATTACGTTCTAAAATCAACTCGTCGGTTGCTGGGTGCCATGTGCTGTGCGGTGCCACGGTAATGGTACTTCAACCGTTTTATGAATGAAGGAGGAAAGAGATGACCACCGACCATGAACTGCTCAGTCGCATAACGGCACGCTCGGATGTATTCGGCGGGAAACCGATAGTCCGTGATATGCGGATATCGGTGGAGTTCATTCTGAGCCTTCTCAGTCAAGGGGCCACTCAAGAAAAACTCTTGGATGACTATCCAGGACTGGAATCGGAAGATATCCGCGCCTGCATAACCTATGCCCATACGGTGATAGCCGGCGACACCTTGGCACCCGTCTCCGTGACTGCGCCGTGAGATTCTTGGTAGACCGGTGCGCCGGGCGACGGGTTGCGGATGCGTCAAGGATAGCGCGTTAGTTCTGTATCTTACCGATTATTCGCTTTACACGCCCTGAGCATCCGCGCCCGAAACGACCATGTAATTCTGACTAGGGCAATGCCATTCTGGGCGGATCCACGCCATTCTGCGCGGTGCCATGTCATTCTACGCGGTGCCATGTCATTCTACGCGGTGCCATGTCATTCTGAACGGATCCACGCCATTCCGTGCGGTGCCGTGTCATTCTGAACGGAGTGAAGAATCTGGCTCTTGAGCAAAGATGCCATCTATGAAGTAACATCTTGTGAAGTAACATCTTGACGCAAGGCGCGATGATTCGACGAGACGGTGCGATATAATGTTATGAAGCCGACGATCAGTACCTTCCCCCCCCCCCCCCCCCCCCCCCCCCCCCCCCCCC
>DAOUJE010000056.1:0-29610 GCA_034423055.1 Dehalococcoidia bacterium
CGTCGTTGATTTCAGTTCGGATAGCGCATCGGTTGAGATCGACCTGCACACATTGGTGAGCGACCAATCACGCCGAGACCGCTACGTCCGCGAACAGATGTTCCCGAACCAACACATCGCCACGGTGCACTTCGCCGACCTCGGCGATGTTCCTGCTCCGTTCTTGGATAGCGGCGCAGAGCATACGACCAAGTTGATTGGTACCGTCAACGTTAACGGCACAGACGCCGACCTCGAGTTCGACATCACCGCACGCCTCGACAACGGCACAGACTTGGTTGTCCTTGGTACTGCCAAGTTCGTGTGGGAAGAGTTCGGCATGGTGGCACCCGTGAGCCAGTTCTTCACGGTAGAAGACGAGGTGACCGTAGAGATACTCCTTCAGGCTTCGGTGGACAACTAGTTGACGCTCGACTCCCAACAAATTCGTGCCGCGCTGTTCGACCTCGACGACACGCTGCTGGATCGAGGTACGGCATTCGAGGCGACATTTCGGGAGTTCTTCGACACCCAACCAGACATCAACTCGACAACCGATTGGGGCGAAGCGATAGATTTCTTCTGGTCGCTCTCGCCCCATGGCACCATTGACGCGCAGGATGCTGCGCTACGCATCGCCGAGCGCTGGCCCTCAGTTCCGTTAGAGCCTGTGGCGTTCGAGGAGTGGTTCTTTAACACGTTAGGTCAGCAAGCCAGGCCGATAGACGGAGCGATGGAGTTCGTCAAAGAACTGAACGATGCAAAGTTCCCTTGGGCCGTCGTGACGAACGGCAAGAAGTCCCAAGTCATCAAACTCGTACATAGCGGCTACGCCGATGTCGTCCCCTTCACCATCGTCTCCCGCCTCTTCGGAGCAGACAAACCCGATCCACGCATCTATCACGAGGCGGTGCGTAGACTGAAACTCACCTTCGAATGCATCGACGATATTGAACCGTCCGAGATACTCTTCGTTGGGGATAATCCTTACACCGACATAACTGGTGCAGTTGGCGTCGGCATGAAGACGGCGTGGGTTCGCGTTACCGATCGTTATCCGGATGATGTGCCAAAACCAGATGTTGAGATTGAGAGTGTGGTGGAGTTGGCTAGGTTGTTCAATCTAGAGTGAGCAGGACGATTACGTCATGTTGGATCAGTTAATCTGGTCTAGGCATGAAAATGTTTGCAAGCCTGATCTCTGACCAAAGACGCGATGCGACTGGTATGTTGTTCAGACATTGAGTTCGGACTGTGACATACGCGCCAACAAGCCAAGGATTGTTTTCACTAGACACGCTCTTGATGTAATGGTGGAACGACAGATACTGGCTGAATGGGTCGATATGATAGTCACTAATCCTGAACTACGAACTAGCGATCCGAACGATCCGGAAGTCGAGCGTTTTTACCGTTCTGTACCCGAGAGCGGAGATCGAGTCCTGCGGGCGGCGGTGAACACCAGTGTGCGGCCATGGCGCGTTGTGAGTGTGTTCTTTGATCGTAGTATGAGAGGACAGCTATGAAGTTGAAAGTGGACAAAGAAACCGATGCACTCTACCTGCGCCTCGATGACTCTCCCATTGTCGAATCCGAGGAAGTCTCGCCCGGCGTGGTACTCGACTACAACGATGCCAACGAAGTAGTCGGAATAGAGATGCTGTATCTTTCGAAACGCTCACCCGAATTGAATCTGTCAGCACTGGAGTTCGAGACGATCTGAACTTGGGAGCAAACGTTTTGCGCCGGGATTCGGTGTTGGGATGAAGACGGCGTGGATTCGCGTGAGCGAACGATATCCGGGTGATGCGCCCGCGCCAGATATGGAGATCGGGAATGTGGTGGAGTTGGCTTCACTCTTGCGTGGCGGATAACGATTTTTCGTCCGCCGCGGCGTAGCAACACTCATCGCGCAGGTAACACTCGATGCATTCAGGATCGGTCGCCCGGCAGAGTTGGAGACCCAGCTGAAAAAGCGGAAAATCCAGTTGCCACGTGTTATTTGGCAAAATTGACTCTGCGATTCGATGCGCGGCTGCTTCACCGACCCTTCTACCAGTGAATACTCTGCCGAGGACCCGTGTGGTGTGGAGGTCGGCTTTCAACGCGCTCTTACCGGAAATCTGACCCGTATCGATCAACCCTCCGACGGTCATTCGTGATATTTGGGGACCAGCTCCAATTCGTTCCAGCCGTTTCACAACAACGTCTGGATGCTGTCCGACCCAGATGTTGCGAGCGTCACCTTGATAGTTTCTGACTATGCGAGATCCAATTCGCCAAACCCTGTTGTGCCCTGCGGGAAATCGATGAAGCGCGTGTTTCGTCCAACTAGCTCGAGATTCCCATTCGGATTGCGGCACATTTTTGATTGTCTCCCAGAGATTTTCTGGGTCACCAAGGTCATCCTCCGCAAACCGTCTGGCATTTTCCCAGACGATTTGATATCGCATCTGGTAGTCCAAGATGCAAGCCAACAAAAACTTATTCGCGCTTTTCTTGTCTGCGGGTTGGCCGTTCAGGTCGGACATCCAAGACCAAAAACCAGCGGGGTGTTCCCGCCTATTGGATAAAAGTAGGTGCCTGACGCGTTCGTGTTTTCCGGCTTGTTCGTGATCTCGCATCAATGAAACCGATCCGCGGTTGGAAATGACGGCGCAGCTTGTCTGACTTGGCTATGGATTGAACAGATTATCATCTCCAGAGCATTACGCTGTTAGAGTCGAAACCTGACTCGCCTAATCTATACAAAAACCCGTTAGAAAGCAGGATCACACACCATGCCCTTTGGAGTCGCGGTGCTCGGCACCGGCCGTATCGGCGGTAACTACATCGATGTCGTGAAGAAGACGCCTGGTACCGATATCAAAGTCGTGGCTGAGCCTAGGGAGGATGTCGCCGCATCTTGGCAGGATCGACACCCCGACGTAGATTTCGTTGCCGACTACCGCGACACACTCGAACGAGACGACGTCGACGTCATCATCGGCACGTTGCCGCACTGGCTCCACTACCAAGCCGCGCTGGATGCTGCAGCCGCTGGCAAGCACATCTATATGGAGAAGCCGACCGCGGTCTGGGCGTCGGAAGCTGAAGAGATGTTGACTGCGGCGCGAGAGAACGGTATCAAGCTGATGACTGCGCACACTCAGCGTTACTATCCCGCCGTACGCGCGATGAAGGGCGTCGTTGATAGTGGCGATCTCGGGTCAGTGATCATGGCGTACGATGTTTGGCACAAGCCGTACGGTCCATACGGGCGTCCGGAATGGATGCTCGATCGATCCCGCGGCGGCGGAATGGGGCAGATGGACGGATCGCATCAGATTGACCGCTTGCTGTGGATTATCGGGTACGACGTCGCCACCGTCTCAGCGCAGCAAGGTCAATTCACCCACCCCAAGTCAGAACACCCCAAGATCGATTGCGACGACACCGGGATGTACTTCATTCGGTGGAAGAGCGGCATCGTCGCGTGTATCAGCAGAATCGCCTGGGACCGGGGTGCGACGGAATATGGCGGCGACTGGTTCTTCACCAACGGCATGGCCCGTTTCCGACTGCCCTATGGCGGCGGCGATGTGCCCGCGCTTTACATTGCCGACACCTCTGGAGGTACGTGGCGCAAAGAAGAAGTGCCGCAACGCGATAGTTTGCTAGATGAGTTCACCGAATTCATCGAATCGTTGGAACGCGGCGATGAAGATACCCCGATACCGCAGGTTCACGGACTGAACGTGCTCAAGGTGTTGGAAGCAACTGAAGAATCTGCGCGCACTGGACGTGAAGTCGTCCTTGATATGGAGTAACAGCTTATGCAACCTGCCGAACTTAAAGCGACGTTGAAGTCGGGCAAACCCGCGTTCGGTTTCATGATCTTCGCAATCGAAGGGTTGCGATGGGCGAGGATGTACGCGGGATCGACGCTCGACTACATCATCATCGATTGGGAGCACGCGTCTCGAGATCGTCAACGGTTATCGGAGTTGATCGGCAGTGTTCAGGGTGCCGGCATCACTTGCATCGTACGTACGCCGAATACCGACGACACTTATGTCGCCATGTCGCTCGACGCTGGAGCCGACGGAGTGCTGGTCCCGTATTGCGAGTCGCTCGAAGAAGTCCGAGCTTGTGCCAACAAGCTGCGCCTGCACCCGCTAAAGGGAGAGTATTTCGAGCGTGCATGTCTCACTGGCGAACTGCCCAACGAAAAGACGCGCGAGTATCTTCACAACCGCCACAAAGACCACATCTTTATCATGGGCGTAGAGTCCGAACCGGCTGTCAACCGCTTGGACGAACTCCTGCAATGCGCCGAGATCGATGGCATCTTCGTAGGCCCCAACGACTTAACTACATCCCTCGGAATCCCCGATGAAGTTGAGAATCCGAAATACCTCAAAGTGTTGAAACACGTCATTGACACTGGCGAGAAACATGGCGTTCCGACGATGGTTCACCAGCAGACGATAGAGGCATCTACCAAGGCGATCGAGTTAGGTGCTCGTTTCGTTCTGCATTCGAGCGATGTTGGGATTTTGTTGAAGGGTGTTCAGACAGATTTCGCGCAACTTCGTGAGGTAGCCAGCGCGAAGTTTGGCGGTGTCGAAGCTCGTGCGGCAGAGGATACGCTCGAAACAATCTGATAGATATCGACCTGCGTTAATCAACGTCGGCCTGTCCGCGGATCTGCGCCAGCCGTTCCTGCGTTTTAGATTCAGGTATTGGGGCGCGCGTCGTACCCCGTAAAGCTTGAATCCTAGGAACTCGAATGTCTAACTCTTCAGTCGCAGCAGCAGAAACCAACCCCTACCGCCTACCAACCTCGGTAAACCCGAGCCACTACAACCTACACCTGACCCCAGATCTCGAATCCGAGACCTTCACCGGAAACGTCGACATTTCCATCGACACGACCGTAACTGTCTCCGAGATTGTCCTCAACGCCAAGGAAATCGAACTGAAGTCAGCGCGTCTGATCGGTGGCGGCAGCGCGATCGAAGCGTCCAATTTCACCTACGACGAGGAACTCGAACGCGTCACGATTCACCTCGAGAGCGAAGCACCATCCGGCTCGTACAAGCTATCTATCGATTTCGACGGCATCCTAAACCGCAAACTCGCTGGGTTTTACATCTCCACGTTCACGGACGAATCTGGCGAAGAGCGGAAAATCGCGACTACCCAATTCGAAAGTACCGACGCCCGGCAGGCGTTTCCGTGTTTCGACGAACCGGCGATGAAGGCCTCGTTCGAGGTCGCGCTGACCGTGCCGGTCGACCTCTTCGCGGCGTCGAACGGTCCGATCATCTCGGAGAGTGTCTCAGATGACGGGACTGAACGGACCGTCAAGTTCGGCACAACGATAAAGATGTCGACCTACTTGGTCGCGTTCATCGTCGGTCCGTTCGAAGCGACCGATCCGGTGGACGTCGATGGCGTTCCCTTGCGCATCATCCACCCGTTAGGTAAAGGGCATCTAACTTCGTTCGCGCTCGAATCGGGCGCTTTCTCCCTCAAATACTTCACCGACTACTACGGCATCCCATACCCAGGCGAAAAACTCGACTTAGTGGCAGTTCCAGACTTCGCATTCGGGGCGATGGAGAACCTCGGATGTGTGACGTTCCGAGAAGTGATCCTACTCGTCGATACCGAGAAGGCGACGCAACCAGAGCTGCTTCGAATCGCCGATGTGATCGCCCACGAGCTTGCCCACATGTGGTTTGGCGACCTCGTGACGATGGAGTGGTGGAACGGCATCTGGCTCAACGAAGCGTTCGCAACCTTTATGGCGGCGATGTGCACCGACAAGTTCAATCCAGAGTGGCGACGCTGGGACCAGTTCAGCCTAGAACGCTCCGCTGCGTTCGACGTCGACTCGTTGCAAAAGACTCGGCCTATCGAGTACGAGGTGAAGTCACCTGCGGACGCCGACGGCATGTTTGACCTGCTGACATACGAAAAGGGTGGCTCTGTTCTGAGAATGTTGGAACAGCACCTAGGACCGGATCGCTTCCGCGACGGCATTCGGCACTATCTCAAGAAGCACGCATACGCCAACACCGAGACTTCCGACCTGTGGGACGCGCTCGAGGAGGTCACGGGCGAACCGGTCCGGAGCACGATGGACGCGTGGATCTACCAACGGGGCTACCCGTTGGTGAACGTCAAGCAGTGCGACGGCTGCGAGAAGACGATTCTGACTCAGAAGCGTTTCTTCTACAAAGCACCCGACGAAGCTGACAAGACGGTCTGGCCGATCCCGATGGGCATCAGGTACGCCGCCGACGACGGCAACCCAGGCAGCATGAAGATGCTGATGACCGAGGATGACGTGGAAGTTGCTGAGTTGGCCAGAGCCCGGTGGGTGAACGCTAATGGCGGCAGTAACGGATTTTACAGAGTCAACTACTCGCCCGATCTAATGACCTCGCTGCGCGACGCAATGGGCGAGATGGAGGCGATTGAACGCTACAGCCTCGCAGACGATCAATGGTCGGCGATGGCGGCAGGGAGTTCATCCGCAATCGATTATCTGAACCTCGCCGAAGGGTACTCGGGTGAAGACGATCTTGACGTTTGGACCCTGCTAACGCGTAATTTGGCGAGTTTGGAACGCATCCTCGATGACGAAGCGGCGAGGAGCCGGATGCGTTCGCGCCTTGGAACGCTCTATAACGGAGGATTGTCACGGTTGGGTTGGGTACCCCGCGACGGTGATTCGCCCCGCGACTTGGAATTGCGCGGCCTGCTTTGCCGTTCGTTGGGAACGACGGCGAGAGACGAAGACGCTATGGCGCGGTTGCGCAAGCTGCACCACGGTTATCTGGCGGGCGATGCGATTGAACCAAACTTAGCCGCGGCATCCGCAAGTGCCGTCGCGATCGTCGGAACTGCTAGCGACTACGAATCGTTCCTAGGTCGCTTCAAGAACCCCGCAACGCCGCAAGAAGAACGACGTTACATGAGCTTGCTCGCTTCTTTCCCGGGCGAGGGCGAGTTTCGAAACACCCTCGCAATGTGCCTAAACGGCAAGGTCCGTTCGCAAGACGCGCCGTACCTCGCCGGAGGTGCGATGTTCAACCGCCATCACGGGTTCACAGCGTGGGAGTTCATCAAATCCAATTGGGAAGAAATGTTGGAAGCGTATCCCGACAACAGCATCGTTCGAATGGTCAGCGGCGTTCAATCGCTCTCCAAACCGGAGCAGGCGGCCGACGTTAAGGATTTCTTCGAAAAGCACAGCGTACCCACCGGGCAACTGACTCTGGAACAGCACTTGGAGCGACTGGACGTAAACGTGGCATCACGTGAACGGGAAGTTGGGCCGCTGACGGAGTGGTTGTTGGAGAGCAAGTAGGGCATTCCTCGGGTGCCGGACACGCTCCGCAGGAATAACGAGGAGCAGAAGAGATGAAGCGAGAGGTTCTCTCGTTACACTTTTCTCGTAAGTCTGATTTGAAGAGGCAAGTTGAGAGAGGCTCTGCTGGATGACTGAACTGCGATACGAACAGCTGGACGAGGACTGGCAACGGGGATTGGCTGTAGTTGCACATCCCGACGATCTGGAGTATGGGGTGGCCAGCGCCATCGCCAAGTGGACTTCGGAGGGCAAGGAGTTCACGTATCTATTGGCGACGAGGGGTGAGGCGGGTATCGACGCGATGGATCCGGGTGAAACTCGGAGTGTGCGTACTCAGGAGGAGATCGACAGCGCGAAGGTGGTCGGTGTGGACACTGTGGAGTTTCTGGACTATCCGGATGGAATGGTGGAGTACGGCTTGTCCCTGAGACGCGACATCGCAGGAGCAATTAGGCGGCACAAGCCGGACGTGGTGGTGACGATGAACTTCGAGATGCGCTTCCGCGGTGGAGGCACCAATCAGTCAGACCATCGCGCCGTAGGACTCGCGACGCTGGATGCAAGCAGAGACGCAGGGAATCGCTGGATCTTCACGGAGTTGAACGAAGATGGGCTGGAGCCGTGGGACGATGTCAAGATGGTGCTGGTCGGTGCCTCGCCCAACGCCACTCACGCGGTCGACGTGGGGGATCACATCTACAGGGGAGTGGAGTCGTTGGAGAAGCATGATATCTACATCAAGGGCCTTGGTCGAGACTTCGACCCAGAGACGTTTCTGACTATGACCGCCAATGCTGTGGGAGAGGAGTTCGGATGCGACTACGCCGTGAGCTTCGAGGTCTTCGCCTTGTGATTGGGCGGTTCAAGCCCTCCCCCCCAACTCCTCAAGAGGAGCGCCGTTACATGAGTGCGTTGGCTTCATTCCCTGGTGCCTGAGAGATGGAAAACACGCTCGGCATGTGTCTAATTGGCGAGGTTCGGTTACAGGACGCGCCTTATCTCATCTACGCATGCATGACGAACCGGCATCACGGCCCTATGGCATGGGAGTTCGTCAAATCCAACTGGGATGAAATGCTCGACGCAAATCCCGAAAACAGCATCGTGCGCATGGTCAGCGGCGTTCAGTCGCTCTCCAAACCAGATCAGGCGGCCGACATCAAGCATTTCTTCGAGACGCACAGCGTGCCCACCGGGCAATTGACGCTGGAACAGCACCTCGAACGGCTTGATGTAAACGTCGCATCGCGGCAGCGCGAAGCTGGGCCGCTAACGGAGTGGTTGTTGGCTAATTGATTTTTGCTTAATGAGGTTGAGCCCCCCCATCATGACTCAGAAGCGCAAGGTTTTCTTTAGTTTTCACGAGAAGGATTCGGAGGCGAGAGATCGGTTAGTCGAAGTCCTAAGTGACAAGATCATCGACAAATCTGTCCATCAAGATGACATCGAAGATTTCCACCTCAAGACTGAAACAGTTCAGCAGAGGATCCGAGATGAACATGTAGCGGAATCCGAAGTTACTGTTGTGCTGATTGGTCGTTGCACGTGGAAACGGAAACACGTCGATCGAGAGATCCACTCCAGTCTTCGTGATACGCCTCACAATCCGCGCAATGGGGTTATAGGCATTTTGCTCAATAGTCACTTTAACTACGATCAAACTTCGGTTGAGTCGCGGTCAATACCTCCGCGGGTGGCCGACAACTTGCACGGACCTAATGCTTACGCTCGAATTTACAAGTGGCCGAAGAAAACTCTAACTAGGAAGTTTTTGCGTTGGATCGGAGAAGCATTAGAAAGAAAGAGCGTGAACCCGTCCACTAGAAATCGGACGCTTTTCTCGGAAAACCAAAAAGGAAGGTGCTCGCAAGGATGGCAACTCGAACGAGGCTACCCGAGAAGGTTGCCGTTTGCGGAGTGACTACCCGAACGATCGTAAATCTTAATCAATCGACCTAAGGCGTGCGGGCATTCGACGCAAGATTTCGAAGCGGCGTGGCAGAGAGGGTGGCTTCGGAATTAGAGATCTGTGCACGGGTGAACCTCGTGCCGACGCAAAGGTTCTCCGCAAGGGACGCCGGCGCTGGCACTGCCGAAAGGCGTCTCGCTGAAAGCGTCTGGATATTCTCGGTGACAGGGATACCAGATGTCCCGCGCATCAAGATGTCAAGTGCCCTTGACGAGTGCACAGCGCGGCGATGATTAGATATGACTTGGTTGACGCACTAGAAGCCGATAGATGCTCTTGCTCCGCGCTTTGGATGGAGGTGATTGTCGGTTCCAAAAACCCTTTGATCTTCTCGGCACTTAGAAACATTGAAGTCACGATCGCCAGTTCCTCGTGCATATTCCCACTGTCTGCCGCTGTTCGTAGATCACTCGTCGCATTCGTAGTGTCTCTGTTGTGAACCGAGTCATCGGCGTAGACATGCCAGTAGGCACATCCCTTTACCCACTCGTCAGGCGTCTTCATCGGTTGGTCCGCGACACACAGCGCGTTGAGATATTCTAGGGATCCTCTTTCGATTGTCCTCCATGCTTCGGAGATTTCGAGGTGCGCAACACCGTGCCCCGTTGTCGGACGTGCGGTATATTCACGGGCATGTTGCCATACGAAAACCATCTGCGTCCAGTCCTCGTGCTTATTTTCTGAATATTCCCTTGCGAATCGTATCAATTCCCAAGGGTCTATCCATTCACTCAATTCCTGATCTGCCGTGGTGTCGCTGTCTCGTATCCGATCGACATAGCCGCAGGCCTCATCACGCGCAACTTCGTTAGGGGTAGGAGTCTGCTCGTCGATTGGAGGCGAAGAACATGCGAAAGCCCAGATCATTACGACAATCGTGGCGGCTATGCACTTTGTTATTCCTCCGTGGTGCATGTGCTTAGACTCCATGGCGCACGCAGGGCGCATTGCGCCGAGAACTGACAGTCATCGCCGAGTCTCTGTGTTATCGATGAATGTCCACACACCCTAAGACACGAGCCATGCAACGAATATGCCAACCCCGAGCATCGAATAAAACGGCAATGTCGACATCGTACACAGGCTACCGAGAAAATGACGCCTACCAGCGTGTTCAGCCCTTATCTCGAACAAATCGTCTCGACTCAACTTTTCTGACCGAAACCTCCGGACGAAATTATCGTAACTGTCTCTGAAACCTCTCTCCAACGCCAAGTAATAGGCATCCAAAACCCAAAATATCGTCGCGGGTACCACGGCGATCCACGTCTCAAGCAGACCGAAAGATTCGTCTGTAGTAGGTATTTCGAATTTGGCCATGACGACCAACATCGCCGCGACTATCGTCACTGCCCAAGTCTTGCAAGAACGGCTGTTCTCGTCCATGCGCGTGATTACGGATTGCATCATCGACAGATGCGCTCGGACATCCTCTGGATCTGGGCTGGTGGCTACCATGTCAAAACCTCACAACGTCAATCACTCGGCAAGTTGGATTGCTAACCCTTCCGCACAAACTCCACAATCTGTTCCGGCGACGTAGGTTCGCGCTCGGAGGCATCTTCATCCTCCGGGACATCGTCCACAACCAGATGACGTATCGGGTAGTTGATCACGACTCCTGCTTCGTTGAATCGGACGAGAATCTCCTTAATCAATTGGCTTTTCAACTGGAATGAACCGGCGCGATCGGTGGCTTGTAGGAAGACCCAGAAATCGATGTTGGAGTCTCCGAAGACGCTGAAACCAGCTCGGGGTTCGGTTTCAGTGACCGCGTGTTCCGAATCGACGACGATCTTGGTCGCGACCTCCATCAATATGTCCTCTACCTGCTGGAGATCAGAGGAGTAGCTGACGCCGCCCGTGACGATGACGTTCATGGCCAGCGCGGGGCGAGAGTAGTTCGTGATCATGTTGTCGGACATCATCGAGTTTGGGATGATGATCAGGTTGTTGAAGCGGGAGCGTAGCTTGGTGCTCCGCCAAGATATGTCCTCTACGAAACCAGATGGCCCGCCTTCAATCTCGATGAAGTCGCCGGGCTCGATCTCGCCTTCTGAGATGACGTACGTCCCTGCGAAGTAGTTGGACAACGTGGGTTGTGCAGCCAACGCGATCGCGATGCCGCCGATGCCGAGCGTGGCAAGCAATGGACTGATCTCAATCTCGAATATCGCCAACGCCCACAGTATTGCAAGCGCGTAGATCAAGATCGGGAGCATCCGTTTGAATGACGGAATCAACTGGTCGTCAAGTTGCGTCGATGTCTTGGCAGCTACGTGTTCCGCGTACCAATCAAGTAGCAACGATCCGATGCGGGAGGCGAGAAATGCGCCGACGCCTACGACGGCTACGCTGCCTGCCCTTTGCGCGAGTATGGCGATGTCGGCTTCGAGCGCGCGACCTGTTTGCCAGTGATCCAACGCGAGAGCCCCTGAATATGTTCCGCCGATGAGGAGGACCATCAAAATGGCGGGACCGTCGATGGCTTCTAAGACGACGTATTTGGGTCCGGGGACGAAGTCTTCGACGTTTGCACGGATGCGGTTCTTGGCGATCTTGAGGGCGATCTCCAAGACGACAGCCACCACCACCGTTGCTACGGCGATGACGATGGCTATGGTGTACTCGTTATCTAAGTTGGACAATTTACCGAGAAATCAAGGTCCTTTAGTGACCCAAGGCTGTTTGCGCGGCTCGCTTATCGCTTGCAGTAGCGCGGTGATGTACCCATACACGAACGCAAACGCGGTGCCTTGCGGATCTCGCCCGGCGATCTGCGGCACGTGATCCGGCATCAACATGTACTTGTAGCCAACTTCTTGGTAGACCTTGATGCACTCAAACATGTTGATGCTACCTTCATCGGGGAAGACCTCCATGAAGTCGAGTTTGTGCCCGCGGATGTTGCGGAAATGGACGTTGAAGATCTTTTCGCGTGATCCGAAGTAGCGGATGATGTCGAAGATCTCTTCGCCCGGATCGTCGAGCATCTCAGTGACGGTCCCTTGGCAGAAGTTGAGTCCGTGATAGGGGCTCTCATGCATGTGCACGAACTTCTTCAAGCCATCGGGTGTACCCAATACGCGGGTCACTCCGCGGAAACCCGGAGGCGTGTAAGGATCATGCGGATGGCAAGCCAGTCGGACCTTGTTCTCTTCGGCGACGGGGACGACGCGTTCGAGGAAGTAATCGATGCGCTCCCAGAACTCATCTTCGGAGACTTCGCCAGCGATGCCGGGTGCGTTGTCGTCAGCGATCTTGTCGAAGCGTAGGGTGGAGTTACTAGAGCCACCCCTACCCGGCTCCCGCTCGGAACGAGGGATACCAATCAAGTTCATGTTGTATTTGACCGCCGGTATGCCCACCGCAGCGCAGTTCTCGATGAGCGTGTTGACTACTTCGATCTCTCGGTCTCGGTCCGGATCGATCCCGAGCATGATGCTTGGTGCCTCAGCGGTCTCGATGGGGGTGGAAGACAGAGGCAACTGGATCATGTCCAGCTCGATGCCGAACGAGTTGACGTGTTCGCGCCATCGGGCTAGGTCGTCGCGTGTCCAGGTATGGGCATTGCCCTCGCGTGGATCAGCGCATATATTGTTGACGCCGAGCTGAGTCCACTGGCGGAGGTCTTCGTCGTCTCTAGCTCCGACTTGTGTGCCTACGTACATTCCAATGCTCCAATCCGGCTCTATGTCTAGCCGTCATCCTTTTGCTATGACGTGCAAATATACATCATCTGAAACGTGGGAATTTCAACTGGTGATGGTTGTAGGTGGTTCGAGTCTTTGGATGCTGGGGATTGCATCAAAGTCTTTGTCGTAACTGATGATTTGGGAGACGCCTTGTCGCTGCATGTGGGCTATGGCGAGGGCGTCTTCAAAGTCTAGGGAGGTTGAGGATGAGTAGATGTCCAAGGCGTTGATGCAGACTTGCTTATGCGGCGATCTTAAGCCGCGTAACATCAGGATCGGTAGCAGACGATCTCTAATCTCGTCGTTGCGGAGGCGATAAGGCGCCCGCTTGGATGACAGCACGTAGACGACCTCGGCGATGATCGTCTCGCTGGTCAATAGCGTCTCGTCGCCGAGGCTGGTGCGATGGAATAGTTGGTAGCAGGCTTGTGCTTTTGCCTCGTCGTCTCCGGTGAGGTACCTGAGGATGACGTTGGTATCTAGAAACTTCACCCCTAGCCCAGGTCCTTCAGGGTCCGCTCGGCTTTGTCATCTTTGACGTCACGAATGATCTGATCAATCTCGCGGGAGTCCTTTGCGGCTTTGACGGATTTGTAGGCCGTCTCCAAGGTGAACGGGGCGGCGGAGATGCGTACCTGGCCGGAGTCTTCGACGGTGAAGGCGACCTTGTCTCTGGGTTTGATGCCGAGGATGTGGCGGACTTCGGCGGGTATCGTTACTTGGTTACGCTGGGTCGTGGTGGTGGTAAATTGGCGCATGGATTTATTAGGTACGCGGTCAGTGGGTTACATTGTGATTTCAGTTTAACATTGGTAAGCGCGTAATACATTGCGAGAGTACGAAACGCGGTTGGGCGACCGCCACGCCTCCTTTGCCCCCAGGTGGAGTCCGGGACAGGATATGCGGGCATGTCTCTCGTTAACGGAGGAAATCCGATTTACGCCGGTTTCGGTTGATCATGATCGCTACGGCCAGTGCCGCTAGGACGATGCCGAGGAGCGTCAGCGCGGCGGCTCGGCTTTGCGACAATCGGCTGGCACCGGTGTCGATATCCGCCACGTCTGCCGTAGGCACTGGCGTGGGAAGCAGTTCCCCTGCTACTTCCGCACGCAGCGCGACTACGGCGGTGGCGGACAGCGTGCTGATGCTGCCGCAGACCTGCAACGCTCCAGTTCTGCCGGCGAGGTATATCTTGCTGCTCAACGCGGTCAGCGTCGCATCGGGATTGATCGCTCCCACGAGCGCGTCGACACCATTGGGCCGGAACTCGTCTGGCAGCGGCATGCAGATCTCGCCCGGTGCGAGCAGCTGATAGTCGATCAGCGGCGCGCCGTGGACGTCCACGGCAGAGATGCGACATTGGATGCCGTCGGTCATGAAGCGCGGATCATCCACATAGATCTGATCTTCCGGCTCTTCAAGCTCCGTAACCGAGACGCCGATCACCTCCATGTCGTTGATCGCGCCCTTTGGGATCTTGAAGGTACACCTTTCAATCACGAACTCTCCGCCGTCTTGCGGCGTGAAGACCTCGTAGTTCGTGCCGTCTTCATCCACGATCACCTCCGGCATCTCGCCCGCCGGGTTGCGCGGTGGAACCGGCGTAGGCTCATCAGGCGAAGGGAGCATTACGGTGATGTCGAAGATCGCGGTGCATCGCTCAATCGCATCCTCCTCCGTCTCCCCGTCTCTTCTGCCGAGACACTCGGAAGTGCCGACGTCGAGTGCTGCCCTGACGCGGTAGCGGCCGGGTTCCGCGGGCGCGGTGTAGAGCACGCGCCGATCATCTGGAAGACTGTTCTTCTCACGTCCGTAGACGCTGGACACGCTCTCTGCGAACTCGCCTTGCCCCGGCTCAGATTCTCCTGCTCGATCTTCAGCAGTCCACTCGAACGTCACGCCTGGATCATCCCCAAGCGAATCATCTCGAATGTCCTGCCGCCCGTAGACCTGGGCCGCTAGTCTCACCTCCTCGTTTACAGTCAGAGTCACACTTCGAATCGCCGGTTCGATTCGTAGGATGCGCGCCAAGGGCAGAGGAATAGGCGTGGGAGTGAACGTTGGTGTTGGTACTGGAGTTTCGGGAACAGGTGTAGGCGTGAATGTCGGTGTTGCTGTTGGTGTGGGAGTAGGAGTGGGCGGAATGGCGCGGAACGATCGCGGAACCCAGGCCTGACCGGTGTTGATGATTCTCTTCCCTACGAAAACATCTAACTCCGAAGTGCTCGGAATCGCGTCTGCGCCCCAGCATAATACTTTCCCATCAGCATTGGTGGCGCAAACGTGCCTTGCTGACACACTGACGCGCTCGAACTCAGCTTCTAAGTACGCTTCGGGAACTCGATGCTGGTTCAGGTTGTACGCGACTACTGCAAACTCAGTGCCCGGCCAGGTGATCTCGCTCGGACCCCAGCACTTCACTCGTTTCTCCTCCGTTATTCCGCAGGTCGAGAACCGCCACGCGTTTACTGAAGTGTAGCGCTGACCACGCAAATCATCGGGCACCTCCGCTATCTCCGAAAAACCCCAGCACGCAACCGCGCCTGTGTCCTTGCGCACCCCGCAGGTGTGATAAACACCGGCAGAAACCGACAGAAATTCCACACCCTCTAATTCCGAAGGGATGTCCGCCTGCCCATAATCAGATGTCGTGTCTCGCGCGATAGTTGTGTCCTGGTTAGTGGCACCCCAGCATTCGATGCGGTTCTCGAGTTGACCGTTCTGACCGTCCAACAGCCCGCATCCGTGATACAAACCCGTGCTGATTTGTTTGAAGGTGCTTGAAGGCGGCGTAGCTTGTCCGTCCGCGTTGTGTCCCCAGCACAACACCGCGCCCGATGTCTGATCTTCCGTGCGCCCGTCAAGGATGCCGCACGTGTGGTAGTCGCTCGCCGAAACCGCTTTGAACGTGTAGTCAGTCGTAAGGTTCTCGACAAGCGCAGAATCAGCCTCCAAGTCAGGGCTTAGCGTAGCGTCGGACCACCCCCTGCTTTGCAGATTGTTGTTCCTTCCCCAACACATGACGTGACCTGTTTCGCGTACGCCGCAAGTGTGGTCCCATCCCACCGACAAATCGATGAACGGTCCTTCCGTGAACGTACGCTTCGTAGACCCGCCGCCCCAACAGACTATGTCGCGCGCCGCCGTAAGTCCGCAGTTGTAATACCAACCCGTACCAACTTTCGGATCCGCGCTCAACGCGGGATACCGATAGTTGACAGGGTCAGCACGCCCGCCATCGACTAGATGGGGGGAGGTGAAATCATGATCGAACTCCGCTCCCCAACAAACCACTTCCCCCGCAGTTTGATCGTTCCGACCGTCCAGTACGCCGCAGGTGTGGTACTTGGCAGCGATCAACTTAGTAAACGTCGCATTCTGGTGCTGCGTCGGTACTGACGCTTGCCCGTAGTCGACCTTCAGGGGTTCGGATGGGTTATCCTTCCCGCCCCAGCAGCGTGCATGTCCGTCGGTGGTCACTCCACAGACGTGATCCTCGTTTGCCGAAATATCGTCGAAACGTTCCATCTCTGGAACTTCGCTGACCGTCTTATACAGGTCGTCGCCCCAGCACACTGCTTTCCCAGCATCCTCTCCTTCCGCGAGCAGCCCACAGGTGAAATTACGACCCGCTTCGACCGCTTTGAACGTCGCGCTCGCATAAGCAGCAGGAACCGTCGACTCGTTGAATTCGTTGTAGCCCCAGCATCTGATGCTGCCTGCACCCGCCCCACCCTTCAAAACTCCGCATGAGTGCGCTCTACCCGCCCGGATATAGGAGAATTCGTCTTCCGAATAATCGTAGCCTTTATGCAGATATTCATCATGCAGATCTTCATCGAAAATCCCGGAACTCTGCCCATCATTGTCGTCGCCCCAGCAGACCACTCGCCCATTGTCCAGACCGATGCCGCACAGATGATTCTCATAAGAATCTATCTCCGAAAAAAGGATCGGTTCACCTTGCTCGTCTGTCGGCGGGGTCGTCTGGCCAGCGCTGAACCGATCGCTTCCGAAACACTGCACCGTGCCGTCCGATTTGAGGCCGCATGTGAAAGTGCTTCCGGCAGCCACGTCCACGAATCCACGAGCCAGTATGGGCGCGAATCGATTCTGCCCCCAGCATGTTATGTCGTTCCCCGACGTCAAAGCGCACGTGGCATTGGCCGACGCATCCAGATCCACCACTTCCACATCTCCTGAAAACCCCGGATCACCGGGCAATAAAAGCAACTCACTCTGAGCCGCAACCGCGAGTGCGACCGCGCACAACACCAGACCTACTGTCAGCAGCGCAGTTAGCAATCTTAACCCGAGAAGACTGCGATTCTCCCCAAGTATCAAGGTTTGAAATCGGGGGGGGGGGGGGGTACTCTCACCTTTACGCCCGCCACCTCAACACCGGTCGCCTCGCCGCCGTCGCTTCATCCAAGCGTGTGTTCGGTAATGTATGAGGCGCATGATTGACCGAGTCCGGATCGCTGTCAATCTCATCATCGATCGCCTGCATTACTGACACGAAACGATCCAGCGTCTCTTTCGACTCAGTTTCGGTAGGTTCCACCATCAGCGCTTCAGGCACGATGAGAGGGAAGTACATCGTCGGCGCGTGGATGCCGTAGTCGAGCAACCTCTTCGCGATGCTGAGCGCCGGGACTCCGCGGTCAGCCTGCCGCTTGCCGCTCAACACCGTCTCGTGCATGCAGATACGGTCGACAGCGAGGTCGAAGCGATCGCGCAACCGAGCCTGAACATAGTTTGCGTTGATGACCGCGTTCTCCGAAACTGCCCGCAAACCGTTGCCACCCAGCGACTGCATGTATGTGAAAGCACGCACCAGAATCGAGAACGAACCGTGGAAGCCGTTGATCTTGCCGATGCTGTTGCCAGGACGCCCTAATTGCAGACTGCCGTCATCGTTCTTGACAACCACCGGTTCAGGCAGATACGACGCCAGCTCTTCTGTCACCATGACCGGACCAGCACCGGGTCCACCGCCGCCGTGCGGAGTCGAGAACGTTTTATGCAGGTTGGAGTGGCAGATGTCTACGCCCAAATCGCCGAGTTTCACGAGCCCGAGCAACGCGTTCAGGTTTGCTCCGTCGGCGTACACCAATCCTCCAGCGTCATGGATAATGCGGTCGATCTCGATGATGTTCGGCTCAAACAACCCCAATGTGCTAGGTATGGTGAGCATGAAGACGCAGGTGTTCTCATCAGCCTTCGCGCGCAGATCCTCAACGTCTACGTTCCCGAACTCGTCGGTCTTCACGGTTACGACGCTCAATCCCGCCATTGCGGCTGAAGCCGGGTTCGTGCCATGTGCCGAGTCGGGAATCAGAGCTACGTTGCGGTAGCCTTGTCCTTGCGCTTCCAACGCGGCACGGGCTATGAGTAGCCCTGCGTATTCGCCCTGTGCTCCAGCCAATGGTGCCAATCCCACTCCGGGCAGCCCGGTAGCCTCCCCTAGCCATTGCTGCAACTCGAACATCACTTCCAGAGCGCCTTGGACCTGCTCATCGTCTTGCAACGGGTGAATGTTGGCAAACCCTCCCAACGACGCGATCTGGTCGTTGAGTTTCGGGTTGTACTTCATCGTGCAGGACCCGAGAGGGTAGAAGTTCGTGTCTATGGAGAAATTGAGTCGGCTGAGCAGCGTGAAATATCGGATGACATCGAGTTGCGACACCTCGGGTAGCTGCAGATCATCGGATTCTCGCAGCAATCCATCGTCCGGCATCTCCGCGAGCGGAACATCTGGCGCGGGTAGATTGATTGCTTTTCGACCAGGTACCGACCGGTCCATCAGCAAGCTACGGTCAGGCATGTCGGCAACGCTGGCGTTGGGCATCACGTTACTACTCATGCCGCAGCCCCGTAACCCATGTCTTTCAGCGACGCGATGAGTCGATCAGCTTCAGCGCGGCTGTTCATCTCGGTGGCGCAGAAGAGCATACCGTTCGGAACCAAATGCCCGACATCCAAACCACCTATGATGCCTCGCTCCGCCAGCCTGCGGTTTACTTCGGCCGGCGCTATGGGACACTGAACCGGAAATTCGTTGAAAAACGTCGAACCCTCTGGGCGGATCACCTTCCAGCTAGTCAGCGCATCGATTGCGTTCGCCAGATAGTGCGCCTTGTGATACGAGAGCTCAGCAACCTGCCGCAATCCGCTCGGGCCCATCGTCGCGCAGTAGACCGCAACCATCAATCCGATTAACTGCGTGCTGGTGCAGATATTGGAAGTGGCACGCTCACGCCGAATGTGTTGCTCACGAGTCTGCAACGTCAGCGTATAGCCCGTCCGACCCATTGTGTCGGTGGTCTTGCCGATGATGCGGCCTGGTAGTTGCCGGATGTAGCGTTGCTTGGTCGTGAACAACCCTACATACGCGCCGCCGAACGTCAGCGGCACACCCAACGGTTGACCCTCCGCGGTTGCAATATCGACTCCGAACGCGCCGGGCGGCTTAAACATGCCAAGTGCTATCGGATATGTGTGCATGACAGACAGGGCGCCGGCATCGTGTGCGGCATCCGTTAGCGCCTGCACATCTTCGATGTGTCCCAAGAAATTTGGCGACTGAAATGCGATACATGCTGCGTCATCCGGTATGTCGCCGTTTAAGATTCGCTCGCGACTGATAGCCTCCACCTCTACCTGTTGGTATCGTGTGTACGCCTCTGCGACCTCGAACAGTCGTCGATCTGCGGTGTCGAGTATCAAAATCCGGTTCCGACGACTGACGCGCGCCGCCATCAAGCCTGCTTCGGCGAATGCCGTCGGCCCATCGTACATCCCCGCGTTCGCTACTTCCATGTCGAATATCTGAGCAATTGCAGACTGAAACTCGAAGCCGCTCTGAAGAACGCCCTGCGCTGCTTCGGGTTGGTACGGTGTGTAAGAAGTCACGAACTCTCCCCGCTGCAACACCGCGCCAACGGTCGCTGGAATGAAGTGGCGGTACGCGCCCCCGCCCAAAAACGACGGTCGGGTTCCCGCCTCTTGGTTCAACGCCGCCAGCGCCTGCATTCTAGATGTAACTTCCAACTCTGATGCCGAGTCGGGCAACCGCAACGGCGGGTTGCGGTGCTCTTCAGGGATGTCGGTTATCAGTTCATCGAATTGATCAACGCCGATTGTCGCCAACATCTGAGCACGCTCTGACGGCGTGTTTGGAATGAACGGATGCGGGGACTGGGCGCTGCTCAACTGAAACTACTCCAGCGTTCCCTGGTATGTCTCGGAATCCATCAATTCGTCCAGCTCCGATGGATCGTCGAGTTTGACTTCCATGATCCATCCGTCGCCATAAGGGTCGGAGTTACAAAGCTCGGGTGATTGCTCCAACTCTTCGTTGACAGCGGTGACTGTTCCGCTCACTGGAGAGAAAAGGTCGCTCACTGCTTTGACAGATTCGATCTCGCCGAACTTGTCGAACTGATCTACTCGTGATCCGATCTCAGGCAACTCGACGAATACAACATCGCCAAGGGTGTCCTGTGCGTAGTGGGTGATCCCCACCTCGACCACATCGCCGTTTCCGACGCGTGCCCATTCGTGCTCGGACGAGTATTTCAAATCATCTGGATACAACGCAGTTCGCCTCCGTCGGTACCGGTGTCGATAACCGCATTGACTATAACAAATTCGAATACGTGAAGTGGCAACCTATGAGTTTCAGTACGAATGCGGATAAAACGGCATCGGAACTACCTCAGCTTCCACAGTTTTCCCTCGAACATCTATCTGCACCGCCGTCCCTAACTCGGCATGCTCGACGTCTATGTAACCCATCGCGATGGCGGAGCCCAGCGTAGGCGAGTGCGATCCTGAGGTCACCATGCCGACTTCCTCGCCGTCAATTGAGATCGCATGTCCGTGTCTTGCGATGCCCCGTGATCGCATCTCAAACCCGGCGATCTTCCGATGCGTCCCGGCATCCCGGATTCTCCGCAACGCCGCACCCATCAAGTACTCCGGTCGATTCGGACGCACAGTCCATCGCAAACCTGCTTCGTATGGGTTGTTCTCCACCGTCATATCCACGCCGTGCAGCATGAGTCCGGCTTCCAATCGCAGAACGTCTCGCGCACCCAAGCCGCATTCGGTCGCTCCAGCCTCTACGAGCATTGACCAAATGGCCGACGCGTGCGAACTGTCGAACATGATCTCGAACCCGTCTTCACCGGTGTAACCCGTCCGCGCAGCAAGAATCCGCTCGCCATCCAATGTCGCCTCGCCAGCGTGGAAACGTCTGATCGCATCAGTCTCGCCATTCGTCATCTCGCCTAGTGTCGCAACTGCATTCGGGCCTTGAACTGCGATCATTGCGACCTCATCGGTTCTATCGACATAATCGACATCCCCACCTTCACGCTCTATGAAGCGACTCTTCTGCAACGACAGCCACTCTTTATCAACATCAGCGTTTCCGGCATTCACCACCAGCAGGTAGCGGTCAGACGCGAGGTTGTAAACAATGGCGTCGTCAATGATCCCGCCCTCATCGTTGCAGATCATGTGATAGCGACCTTGCCCATGCTCCAATCGCGACGCCCGTACACTCAACACAGTATCCAAAAACCGACCTGAATCCGCACCCGTGAACTCCAACCTAGCCATATGCGACACGTCGAAAATCCCGACATCGCTCCGAACCTTCCCGACCTCACGAATGATCCGTGTCGGATACCGCACCGGCATCTCCCAGCCTCCAAACGGAACCATCCGTGCCCCACTCGCAACATGAGTCTCGTATAAAGGCGTTCTCTTATTCATCTCCATCCCGCATACTCGCAACAGTGTTCTCTACTACCTTCAATCGTACGGCAGCCCCAGTATCGACGCAGACCTACGGAGGGGGTAGCAGATACAACGTCCACAACACGACCACTACAATCGCGGTGGCGAATACTATGTGAAAAAGCAATTGACGTTTACGGCTTCTTATTGCGACCGCGCGAGCACGTTCTGCCTCTTGCAACTCAATTCTGACTGTGTTTAAGTTCAGCTCCGCTTGGCCTTTCCTGTCTCTAGCCCGGTTGAGTCTCCGATGTCGGATAGACGCTTCGAATCGTTGCTTTGACCGTTTCAGTCGCCCCCAAAACTGGAATTTTCCCGGAGGAGGGTTGTCTGATACGGGTTCGGCATCGTCAACTATCTGTTGAGCAACTGACAAATCTCTGTCGGCGGTTTCCAGACGTTCTGTGGCTTTTTCAAGGTTGCGGCGCGCCCTTTCCCACTGGCTTTGAGAGCGTCGAACGCGTTCTTTTGATGCATCAGCCATGTCCCAACTCGCCATGATCGCACCAAAAGGCGCGAAAAGAGGACCGCAAATGCATAGGCCGAGGATGAACGCTGCAACCGGAAAAAAGATCGCGACGACAGCGATGGCCAAGATCGATGCGCCCAGAAAAGCGAGCACAGTCGCGATGCCTTCGCCAATTCGTATGATCACGTCGCCCATGAGTTGATCAAGCCTTCCTATTGGACATTGGCGATGACACTACTGATGGCGGCTTGTTGACTGGATAAGCGAAGATGCCAAATAAAGATCGTGCTAAACCAGGTAGGGTGTGGCGTTTCGGTGTTCACCGAGCGTTGGCTAGTATCGCTGGGAATTCGGATGTGTCTTCACCGACATTTTCGAGTGCAGTTGCCATCCGTTGAAGGCTTTCGGCCAACTCCTCAACGCGCTCTCGATTCTTGTAGTAGAAGAGGTCATCGTGGGTTAATCCAGTGATGTCCAACGCGATGTCTAACATGCGTGGTTGTAGGTGGCGGTTCAGGTAAACGCCGATTCCGGCCCCGGCGAGCGAACCAGCTACGCCGCCGACCAAGGTTCCCACACCCGGTACGACACTGGAGGCTATTGCTCCTCCCTTGCCGCCGGCCACCGCCAAAACTGTCGATATGCCCATTCGTGACATCAGCGTAAGTGTTTGGACGACCTGGATTTTGTTTCGGGTTGTGCGGTCCGTAGCTTTGAATTGCTGTTCGGTCTGGATGACGCTGTAAATGAGCCTCGCACTCGCGATGATCGCCGCGGCGTATGGAACGATGTCACCAATCCCGTCAGGGATGTCGATGCCCATGTTTTCACTGAGAGTGTCGAGACCATCTTTGACATCTGATACCAACTCCATGTTTGATCCAATGTCCACCAATTGGTCCGAGTGTTCGGGAACGGTTTCAGCGAGCTTGCCGTGCATCTCATGGCTGACAGCCCATACATCGATGTCAATATTTTCCGACATCAAATTCTGAGCTTTGTTGGCATAACTTTCTGCTCCCATCTTCACTTGAATCAGAACCGGATCACCGTCCGGAGCAACCGCGCTGATGTCCCAGCCCGGTTGTGTCGCACTTTCAGCAATCGCAACGTTCTCGAAACCCCGTTGTTCGAATTGTTCTACGGTTTGAAGTTCAGCCAACTTGCCTTTGATCCCATTGACTAATCCTTGTGCGTTGGCATCGCCGTGTGCTAGCAGATCTAACCATTTGTCGTGGAGGGACACGCGTGCAGCTTCATCTGGGTACTGCATTTTGTAAGCCAATTGAAGATTGTCATCGACGTTGATATCGTCGAAGATATCCCATAGTGCAAACGAATTCGCAGTAGTCATGTCGGCAGCGTGAAACGCCGCATCTGTTCTGGACAAATCGTCCAAAAGTTCGCGCCGAGACTTGGGTTCGTCAGATGTTTCGCCCGGCAATTCCAGCAACGAAGGAAGCAGGTTGACTGATTCCATGGACATGTTGCCTCCTCTAATCGATCAAAATGTTGAATGCTACAGTCGCAGCGATGATGATGATGCCGCCCGCAGCTACGATCATCGCCACTAAGTTTCCGACACGTGCTCGGTACTGGTGGTACTCAGACTCCATCTGCTGCGTCAGATCTTCTTTCGCAGATTCAAGAGCAGCATCGTACTTTTCCTGCAACTCTTTGTGACCTCTAGCCAACCCTTCCTCGACCGCATTCGCGAGCGTCGTCGGCAAATGTTCGTGTTCGCCGATGTGTTGCGATAGAAGTTCATGTTGTCGGATAACGCGGGGGATCAGTTCTTGATTGATCCGGTCTTGTTCCTCCCAAAACTTGACCCTTTCACTGATCGGGACTGGTTCATTTTGCAAGTCCACAGTTTCGTCGTCGGCATTAGATGTGACTTCGTTTTTGGCGTCGGTGGTCAATGAACGGCTCTCCAGTTCTGAACGTTCGCTGGTTGCAAGCGAATCCTAAATCAAGCGAATAAACGGAATACCGGCACCATCTCCAATTCGCTGAGGTCGATCTCGGGAGCGTTGTAACGATGTTGCGCCACCCGAAAACCCCCAAGCCCCCGGGTATCGACAAGCGCATTCAGCGCACGCAACGCGGCGGCCCAATCATCCTCATTCTCTCCATAACGACTCGATACCAACGCTTTCCTAATCCGACGCAAATACTGATCGATACCTAAATCGAATAGGAAATCTCGCTGCGATTTCAGATCCGACATCGGTTCTATACCGACACGCTTCAACGCCTCGTCAACAGCGGTGAAATCCACATGCGCCGTTATGTCCTGAAGTCCCACGTATCGAAACGGATTCTGACCTAAGACATGGTCTCGATAACACCGTAACGAACCCTCGTACCTAGCCGGGTGATACAACGTATCGCGCTCATATCCGTAGTCGATCGTCAACACATATCCGCTTTTCAGCAAACCCACGACTGTTTTCGCCCATTCACCGACACCAAGATTCACTTCGCCACGATAGCCCTCCGGCAAAACCGAGGCGTATTCGCCCACGCGATCCACGATCTCGTCATTCGACACCTCTCCTTCAACGAACGCCAAATCCCCATCGTCATTGATGCCCACGTAACACTCCAAGACTCCGCCATCGCGGACGGTGAACACGTGCGCGGGAAAGGCATCCAACAGCTCGTTACTGATCACGCATCCGATAACAGCTTCCATTCGCCGTACTTCATCAGCATTGCGCACATCACCGCGAGGCCGGATATCGAACGCGTGGTATCTGAATGCGTCTCCAAAGCGATTTACCTGATCGCTAACGCTTTGCCCGCTCTTGACTGCATCGAGAATGTCTCGCGCCAACCCGCCATCGCCAGCACCTAACTCCACAACCTCGAATGCTTCTGGCTCGCTGACCGCTTGCCAAGCCTTGAATAGATACCCGGCGATCAACGCTCCGAATGCCGGATGCATCTGCGGAGAAGTCGCATAGTCCGCGCCCGCGTTTACCGACGAGGTGTAGTAGCCATGCTCACCGTACAGCGCGATCTCCATGAAGCGTGCGAACGTGATCGGGCCTTTCGCCCGAATCTCGGCTTCAACGATCTGATGTGCCGGTGTAGGTTGTGCCGGCATCGATGAATCTGACTATCCGCGCTCAGCGATCGGAACGTAGTCGCGCTCGCGACCGCCGGTGTACTTCAACAGCGGTCGGATCAGGATGTTCCGACGGTACTGCTCAACGACTTGAATGATCCATCCGGGTACTCGACCAATAGCGAAGATCGGCACGAAAAGGTCCTGCGGGATGCCGTTAAGGTAGTAAATAACACCGGCGAAGAAATCGACGTTGACGTGCACTCCGCGCCGAGCATATGGCGACATCGCCTCAACCACAGCTTCAAGAATGCGGTACCACTCTGGTTCGCCCTTCTCCTCGCTCAACCGCCGGACGCCCTCGCGCAGGTGACGCGCCCGCGGGTCTTCTGCTTTGTATACCCGGTGCCCGAAGCCCATCACCGGGATCCTCTGTCGCAACAAATTCCTGACGTAACTCTCGGCATTGTCAGCGCTACCGATCTCCCGAGCCATCTGCATCACATTTTCGGCTGCACCGCCGTGCGAAGGTCCTGACAACGCGCCGATAGCCGCTGCAATCGCGCTGTAGGCATCAGCCTTGGTACCCGCCACGACGCGGGCCGTGAACGCGCTCGCGTTCGATCCATGATCGGCATGCAACACCAGGTCCTTGTCCATCAGTTGAGCCGCGTCGTCTGATGGAACTTCGCCATCAAGCATGTAAAGGAAGTTTGCCGCTTGATTCAAGTCCGAGTTCGGAGCTACCGGATCGTTACCGCGCCGAATGTTGTAGTGCGCTGCAACTATCGTCGGAACCTGCGCCGTCATGCGGATGCCCTTCCGGAAAGTTGCGTCGACATCGTCCCAAACTGCGTCCTTATCCGGGTCGAAAGCCGAGAGCGCCGATACTGCCGTTCTCAACACATCCATCGGATGCGAATCCTTGACCGCTTCGATTATCGGGAAGATCTCGTCCGGCAACTCACGTTGGCTACGCAACTCCTCGTCGAAAGCATCGAGATGCTCCTGCGTAGGCAACTCGCCGTGCAAAAGCAAATATGACGTCTCCTCGAAATTCGAGTGTTCCGCCAGATCGTGAATGTTGTAGCCCCGATATTCAAGAACCCCGTTGCTGCCGTCGATGAAAGTGGTCTCGGTACGATCGAAGTAGATTTCTCTCAACCCGCGGTGGAGTCTGATTTCGTCATCTCTGGGCATGGAAAGTCTTGTCTGGTTATTGTGAACAGCGTTAGGATGACCGGTGGCGATTTCCGACTAGGCGACATGCATCGCATATGCGTCAATTACGGCCCGATGCGTTTCAACCTATTTTAGAGCATGACGCGACCCTGACATTCTTCTAGCCGCAAGGTTTCGTCCCGTAGTCCAGCTTCAGATCACGCGTGCATCGATTGCGCCGTTAAACTACTCACGAACCGACTTGGAGAATCGCATTGATAGTCGACGTCCATTCGCACAACCCGACGCACGAACACGACGTGCCGCCCGAAGAGGTCACCACAAACCCTCTCGTCGGAACGGGGGTGAAACTTGCCGGCTCGATGAGCGAGTACGTTGCGGCCATGGAAACGGTTGATAAGGCGCTCGTTTTCGGGATCGCGCCCCGCCCGGGCGGGGACAAAAACCCCTTAACCGATTGGTACGCCGGTTGGGACGATGGTCTGAACCAGAACGACATCGCGGCACGCGTCGCAGCCGTCAATCCCGAAAAGTACATACCCTTCATGTCGTTACATCCCGATCAGTCAGACATCGACGAAGAGTACGATCGCGCCGTCGGCGAATTGGGTTGCAGAGGCATAAAGCTCGCATTGAGCTACCAAGCCGTCGATCCCATGAGCGACTCCGCGTTCCGCCTCTTCGACCGACTTCAATCGGACGATTTGCCGATCGTCTTCCACAGCGGTATGTCAGCATCGTCCGACGCGGTGCTCCGCTATGCCCACCCGCTAGCGATGGACGAGGTGGCCATCGCGTTCCCAAGATTGAAGATGATCTTGGCGCACACGTCGCACCCCTGGTACGAGGACTGCATGTCGGTCGTGCGTAAACACCCCAACGTGTGGACCGACATCTCAGGTATGCCGTCGCGCCCTTGGATGGCGTGGCGCGCGATGCGGGTGTTTCACGAGTTCTCGGCGACGCACAAGATGCTCTTCGGATCGGATTGGGTGCTCTGGACGCCGCAAGAGACTATGGACGGGCTGCGCTCCATCCCGCGCTTCGCCAAGGAGAACAACCTACCACCAGTGCCAGAGGATGAAATCGAAGCGATCATCAACCGCAACTCATTGGAGTTGCTGGGTTTGGAGTGAGAGGGAACCTACCCAAAAAAGTTTCCGGTCAAATTTCGACTAGACTTCGCTAGTGGCCATGGATCAGGTTTGAAATCCGATTTTCCGAGCGACTTCGCGCTGGCGCACGTCGAGCGTGATGAACGAGATTTGGCTAGGGTCTGGCGAAGCGAACAGCGCGACTGCGACGTGCCACAGATCGGCACCCCTGAGATAACCGGATCGTAGTACGAGGTCGAATTCAGGCGTCAATGGTCGATCTGTATGGATCCAGGTAAGGTTCGCAGTCAGTGAATGGTCGAAAGGCCTACGTTCGCGTGCCAAAGCCGACAGTATTTCCGCTTCGACTAAATTCGACGCGATTAAGTCGGAATCCTCGCCAATGCGGCGCAAGACGTCTCGATGCCCGTCTTCTCCGAATGCGACGGCGAGGATAGCGGATGAGTCGATGTAGGCGGTCAAAATCGATTTCGATCTTCCAAGAACCGCTGCAAAGCGCCTGGTATATGTTTGCCGACCTTCATAGGAGTTCGGGGACCTTTTGCGCGTTGCAATACGCCGCGCCGTTCCAGTTCGTCCAACCTTTCCTCGATGGTTTGAGGAGCTTTTTGGATTGGCCGAATTTCGGCGACCGGCTCTCCGCGGTAGGAGACCGTGACGGTGTTCCCCTCGCGAACTTGACGGATCACCTCTGAGAATCGGGACTTAGCTTCGTATGTTGAATATGTAATGGCCATAAGTTCAATGTTAACCAGTCAGACCAGTCTATTGCGTTCAGATCTCGAATTCACCGTCATGATTTCGATTGCGAACGCACGGGCTTGGACATTCGCCGTTCTAATGGGGCATAAACTTTGTCTCGTCTAAGTTATCGAGACTGGATGAAGAACCAATGGATAAACAAAACCCTCTTATCTCTAACCCCGCCAAGGAGAAGTTGCAAGCTGGTGAGCCGATATTCGGCATCAACATCTTCGAAGCACTCACGCCTTCGGTAGTCAAAATCGCCGCTAGCCTCGGCTTCGACATGTTGATGGTCGACGCCGAACACGCCCTGAACGACGATAGCCGATTGGCGATGTTCCTGACGTTAGTCAGGGACAATGGAATGGCACCCATCGTGACCGTCACCGCTCCGGAACGCGCGCTCGTGTCACGTGTCCTAGACGCTGGCGCACTCGGCATCATACTCTCTCACTCCGAGACACCGGAGCAGATGGAAGACTTGGTGAGATGGATCAAGTACGCGCCCGAAGGCGTGCGTGGACTGGCTATGGGCGCCAATGCGGGATACGACGCCTCTGACGTTGCGCGTTACTGTCGTGAAGCCAACGATGCGACGTTGGTGTTGCCTAAGATCGAATCGCCGCTAGGTGTTCAGAATGCCGGTGCCATGATGGATGTCGAAGGCGTCGATGGTGTTGTATTTGGCCCCGGCGACCTATCGGCAAAGATGGGCCGTCACGGTGAGTGGGAGCACCCCGAAGTCTTGGCTGCAATCAACAGCGTCGTCGACGCCGCAATCTCCCGCGGCAAAGCCGTCGAACCGCCGGTAATGCCATCGGACAAGGTCGAATACGAACGCGACCTGTTACGCGGAGCAAGAATTTTCGGCCCCACTCGGCAGACCGAATACGATCTGCTCCGCGACGCTGCGTCCCAAGCCTTGGATGTCTATCGATAGGGCCGCTATTCCGCTGTCGATAGCACGGTCATCCCGGCGAAAGCCGGGATCCAAGGGGCGTTGGGTTCTACGGACATTGCCAGTTGGCGTCTTGCGGCGGAAAGCCTACAATGTCTTGTTCTCGACTTCCCCAGTCAAACGCCCAATAATCTCATCCACCCCAATCGCCCCCAGATTCTCCCCCGTCCGCGTCCTTACCGCCGCCGCATCCGCTTCGATCTCACGATCCCCCACAACCAGCATGTAGTTGATCTTCTGCAGCTGCGCGTC
>DAOUJE010000057.1:0-27762 GCA_034423055.1 Dehalococcoidia bacterium
GCCCTATGGCATACAAAGTCGCCGATCCCATTCAGATGTTCGTCTCGCCCGGACCGAAACCCAACGGTTTGCAAGCCGCAGACGACGGCCTTTGGTACATCGACCAAGGCAACAACAACGTCTACAAGCTCGACTGGCAGACTGGCGAGACGTTGTTTGAAGCCCCGACCGAGACTGTCCACTCCAGCGGCATAACCATAGATGACGACGGAAACGTATGGATCGCGTCAACGTACTCATGCGACATCTTCGTTGTCGACCGCGAAACTGGCGCTACCATCGACAAGTTCCCGTCACCCGGCGCGGGCATTAACGCCACCCGTGAACACTTCGACGACTCGATGGGTCGTGCCTCGCAACCTACCGGCGATCACGGCCTGGAATGGAAAGACGACCACATCTACATCGCTTCTCCACCATCGCAGTTCGTGCACGTCGTCGAAGCCTCTACTTGGAAAGAAGTGCACCGCTTCAAAGCTCCCGGGTACCGTGTCCACGGCATCGCGTTCGCCGAAGAAGAAGGACACATGTGGGTCTCCGATACGTCGTTCGGTGTTGTATGTAGGCAACGCATCGAAGACGGACGCTGTTACGACGTTTTCCGCGTGCCGCACCCGGTCCAAGTGCACGGCATGACAATCAAAGACAACCGGCTTTGGTATGCCGATGATCGCGGCCCCATCGGCTGGCTGAGTGTCAGCATGGAGCCGGATTTTTAGACGCTCGCAAGAACTCTCGACAATTTTCGCCATTTCGACTCTAACGAACCGTCCGACGTGCTCTAACGTATGTTGAGACGGTTCTGTAACACAATAGGAGTCGAGTATTGAGGTGGTTGAGACCGATACCGCAAGATTGGATCCCGTGGCATCTGCTACTCTTCATCACGCTGTGCGCGCTGGGCTTAGCGTTGCGCGGCATTGAGCAGTTGCCGTTGCATCAACGGAGCGATGCAATTGGTTTTACAAACTCGATGATCGACGGATCTGTTTCGATAATCTTAGTAGCAGCGACGGTCAGCACCACAGTTGTGGAGGGCGCATTGATATTCGCAGAAAAATACCTGAAGCACCGATTCGAAAAGGGTCGAGAAGAAGGTGTCGATGAAGAACGGGAGCGCTGGAAAGGGTGGAACAAGCGCCGACTCGCCGCCGAAGCGGCTGGTGAAGCGTTCGACGAACCTACCCCGGCGCAAACTGAAACCTCGAACGGATCCGAGTAGAAGGAAGTTTTACGACTCATGACGAAAGTGCTAGTTACCGGCGGCTCGGGGAAGATGGGGCAGGTGATCGTTCGCGATCTGCTCGCTAACGGATATGAGGTGGTCAGTACGGATCGGAAGGGGCCGAGTTCGACTGATGGGTTCGAGTTTGTTGCGGCTGATGTGACTGATCCTGACGAGGCGATGCGAGTGATGGAGGGGTGTGACAAGGTGATCCATATGGCGGCGATTCCTAATCCGTTGATAGCGTCGGAGTGGGAAGTGCTGCGAGTCAACACGATGTCGAACTGGGCGGTGCTTGAAGCTGCGGAGAAGCATGGGATTTACAACGTGGTGATGGCCTCTAGCATCAACGCCATCGGTGCCGCTTTCTCGCGCAACCGCGTGCCGCGTCCGTACTTCCCTCTGGACGAGGAGCAGGGAACGCTGTGCCAAGACTCGTATGCGATGTCTAAGTGGTACGGCGAGATAATGGCGGACGCGTTTGTACGTCGCAATTCGGGGAAGATGCAGATCGCGTCGATGCGCTTTCACTGGCTGGGGCACAAAGACGAGCAGCTTGAGCGAAAGAAGGCAGGGGGAACCAACCTGACTAATCCGATGCGACGCAACGCGATGGATTTCTGGGGGTACTCGGACATCGAAGAATCGGCGGCTGCATGTCGTTTGGCGATAGAGAAGGAGTGGGACGGTCACGAGGCGTTTTTCATAAATGCGACGGACACGTTTTTGGAGGTGCCAACGGAGGAAGCGATCGCGATGGCGTACCCGGAAGCTGAGATTCGCACTCCCCTGCCTGGGTTCACTTCTGCAATCAGCCCGGCAAAAGCGAAGCGCATTTTGGGCTGGGAACAAAAATCGTCGTGGCGAGACTTGTAGAAACACCACACTGCTTGATCGACAACCCACAAGATAACGAGACTTCATTATGCCCGAATCGATAGTCGGCAAAGTCCAAACCGTTCAAGGTCCCATCGATCCTGGTGAGGTCGGTGTGACGATCACGCACGAGCACCTCTTGATCGACTTCACCCCGGTGCTTCAAGAGATTTCGGGTGCCAGCAACTTGAAGCGGATGCACGATCCGGTCAGTATGGAAAATCTGTGGTGGGTGCGACATTTCTGGAACAGCAGTATCGACAATCTCAGATTGTTGGATGTCGATGTTGCGATAGATGAGGCGAGTGAGTTCTACAAGGAGAGCGGTTCGACGATCGTCGATGTCACATCGATCGGCATCGGACGCGATCCCGTTGGGTTGAGACAGATCTCGCGTGGAACTGGTCTGAATATAGTCATGGGTGGTGGGCATTATGTGTACCTGACGCATGGCGAGGATATCCAAAACGCGGGCGTAGATGAGTTGGCAGAAGGCATCATACGAGATGTCCAAGACGGGGTCGGTGACACGGGAATCAAGAGCGGTATCATCGGTGAAATTGGTGCCTCATGGCCTTGGGAAGATACCGAAAAGAAGACTCTCGAAGCTGCGGTCATGGCGCAACGTGCTACAGGAGCTCCCCTGCTGATCCACCCCGGGCGTGACGATTACGCACCGATCCAGCTTTTGGAAGCGGCAGACCGTTGGGGCGGTGATCTGTCTCACACTGTGATGGGTCACATCGAACGAACGATCTTCGACCGTGGTGTCCTCGACGAAGTAGCGGCAACCGGGGCTTTTATGAACTGGGACCTGTGGGGGCACGAATCAACGTACTACCCGATGAACCCGGCGGCGTACATGGCTTCGGACCAGCATCGCCTCGAGCAAGTGGAGCATGTGATCGCAAAGGGACACGTCAAACAGGTCCTTCACGCCCACGACATCTGCTCGAAACACCGCATCAAGAAGTACGGCGGTCATGGCTGGGACCACATCGTGGGTAGGGTCGTCCCACGTATGCGTGCCCGAGGGACATCGCAAGCCGACATCGACACGATGTTGATCGATAACCCCACTAGGATGTTGACATTCGCAGAGCCGCTAGGCTGAAACCTGTCAAGTCGCGTTGGGGAACGGGGCTTATCATGTTACAATTGTGCTATTGAACATAGCTTGAACTCACAATACTGTCAGAAATATGCTCACAACTGAACATGCACAAACTGCAAGAGAATTTCTTGAGGCGTCGGACCAAGAGTTTCTAGTAGGCGACATCCTTCAAGGTGCAGAGAAACTATGGGGAGCCGCCGCCCACGCCGTGATGGCGATTGCAATCGAACGCGGATGGCCACACAACAGTCATCGCGCACTCAAAAACGCGGTGTCTCAAATCTCTGCGGAGCTAGAGGACCCATCCATCGAGATGGCATTCGGATTGGCAGAGAAATTCCATCGTCACTTCTATCACGACTCGATGGAAGATTTCGAACGCAGGATCGATGGTCGGCACGTCAGACGTTTCGTTGAGCGATTGCTTGACATCCAATAATCGCTAAAACCGGTTAGGTTTAGAATCAGAGTTGTCACGTCTCGCGCCCCCGTAGCTCAACGGATAGAGCGAAAGACTTCTAATCTTTAGGTTGCGCGTTCGAATCGCGCCGGGGGTGCCATCTTCTTACTAATCTCCTTCGATGGCCGGACATAACGATTCACACCACCCGCCCCCTCACGTCATCAACCCTGCTCGCCGCGTCGGAATCGCAGTGGACTCTTGCGCCCTCCTTACACCGGGCTTTATAGAAAACAACCGCGTTGCTGTCGCACCTATGCGCATCAACATTGGAACAGATTCTTTTTCCGACAATCCCCGTCTCGATTACAACGCCTTCTACGGTCTCCTTGCAAATGAGCCCAACCTCACTGCATGGACTGCCGCCCCCAAACCGGAAGTCTGGCTCGAAGCCATCAACAAAGCTTCCTCGGAAGTCGAATCCGTTATTTGCATCACTGTTGCGGCGGGGTTGAGCGCCTCGTACGACTCTGCGAGGGTTGCTGCCAAAACGGCTATCGAATCAGATCCGCGGTTAGACATCCGAGTGATCGATTCTGGCACGATCTCAGGAGCGTTAAAACTCATGGCGATGGATGTCACACGGGCTGTCGATTTGGGTATGGATGCCGATGAGATCGAAGAAGTGATACGCGAAAAACGGGCCGGTTTGCGCACTGTCGCATCTATACACGCGCTCGACCGAATACACCTCATCGCACGCATTCCCCAAACCGCTTTGGTGATTGCAAAAAGCCTCAACATTAAACCCGTGGTCACCTACACTCCCGACGGATTCAAGCTTGTAGCAACGCCGGTTACCGCGGGAGCTGCTCAAAGAAAGATGCTCAGCACTATCGGCGATGACGTCAAAGATGAGCCAACCAAATTCATCGTCCTGCATTCGGGCGCGTACGATCGCGCGGTTGAGATTTCGATGGAGATTCGTGACCGATTTGATTGCCAATTCATGAACGTCTCAGATTTCCACCCGTTCGTGGGGTTCTACTCCGGAAAAGGCGCCATCGGTATCGCATGGGAACCGGATTGATTGATCTTCGGAGCGGACGGTGAACATCGCGGGTTGGTATTCTATTAAGCGGATTTTTTCACTTTCTCGCCCGAACCACCATTGGGCGAGAAGCAGATCGATCGAAGCGCGAAGTTGGATTTCAAAAACTACGAAATAGAGCCGTCGTTTTACGACGAGATGTTCGAGGTCGACGGTTCGCCTCGTGCACACTGCGTCGAACTTCACTCTACGCTTACCGATCTGACCCAGCTAGAACTTAGCACCATGCAGGAGCGGGTTACCCGTTCCTTCTACAACGAGGGCATCACGTTCATCGTCTACGGCGATGAAGCCGCCGGTGAGCGCATCATCCCAATCGACTGCGTTCCCCGTGTACTCGCTAACGCGGAATGGCGTCACATCGAATCTGGATTGGACCAAAGACTGCGCGCTCTGAATTTGTTTTTGGAGGATGTCTATAACGAAGCTCGGATAATCGCCGATGGAGTGATACCTGTGGATGTCATTCGCGGCTGCCCCCAATATCGCATCGAGATGCGAGGTCTATCCGCACCGTACGGTGCTTGGGTCGCGGTCTGTGGCACAGACCTTGTCCGCACTAACGACGGATTTCGCGTGCTTGAGGACAATCTCCGAGTGCCGTCTGGTGTCTCCTACATGATCGCAACCCGAAAAGCGGTGAAGGCAAACTTGCGAAACGCCTACCGGAGATCGGAGGTGTTGGATGTCGAGCATTACGGCAAGTTGCTGTTGAGAACTCTACGAGACATCGCGCCGCCAGGCGTTTCAGAGCCAACGATCGCTTTGTTGACTCCTGGCGTATACAACTCTGCGTTTTATGAACACATGTTTCTTGCCAGCGAGTTAGATGCGGAACTTGTCGAAGGCCGCGACCTGATAGTCAACGACGGTTACGTGTACATGCGCACAACCTCAGGTATGCGCCGGGTCGATGTCATATACCGGCGTGTCGATGACGACTTCATAGATCCGCTGGTCTTTCGTCCCGACTCCTATCTCGGCGTGCCGGGGCTGCTCCACGCGTATCGTCTGGGCAACGTCACCTTGGCAAACGCGCCTGGGACTGGTGTCGCTGATGACAAGAGTGTGTACGCATATGTTCCTGACATCATCCGCTACTACCTGAGCGAAGAGCCGATTCTGGCAAACGTCCAAACCAATCTCTGTCGCCAACCTGAAGGACTCGAATACACGCTTGACAATCTCGAGAACTTGGTAGTCAAGCAAGTCGGCGGCTCCGGTGGTTATGGAATGTTGATCGGTCCGCATGCCACGCTGGAGGAGCGCGATGCGTTCGCCCAGCAGATTCAAGCCGACCCTGCGAACTATATTTCACAACCGGTTCTTGATCTTTCACGGGCGCCGTGCTTGATCGACGAAGAGTTCGAGCCGCGTCACGTCGATCTTCGGCCATTCATCTTACGGGGACATGAGACGCGAATCGTTCCTGGCGGGCTATGCCGCATCGCGTTGCCCCGCGGCAGCTTGGTCGTCAACTCGAGCCAAGGCGGCGGCGCAAAAGACATCTGGGTACTTCCGACGTAACACGAAATGCTTTCCAGCAGCGCAAGTGGCATCTACTGGATGGCGCGCTACATGGAGCGTGCCAGTTTTATGTGCCGTCTCCTACATATCCAATCCGAAGCACTAGTCGACCGGCCTATCACCGAAATCGAATTCGGATGGCAACGGATCTATCGCGCCATCAATCGCAATCCTCTCGGGGGAATCCAAGGAGCAGAACCTGAAGACGACTACACGTTGGTCGATGCGTATTTTCTCACTGACGAACTCACGTTCGTTCGTGAAAATCCGGAATCGATCCTCAGCTGCCTCGAGCGCGGCCGCGAAAATGCCCGTCAGATCCGAAATTGCGTAAGCGAACAGATGTGGACTGCGTTGAACACCGAGTATCTACGCATCCACGACATCAAATTGACGGACATCTGGCTTACTTCACCGGGCAGCTTCTACGCCGAATTGCTCGCCGGAATCGACCGTTTCACCGGGGTCGCAACCGCAACTATGTACCGAGACGAGGGTTGGCACTTCTTCCGAGTTGGCCAATTCATTGAACGCGTGCAGTTCAGTTGCTCGCTTCTTCTGACGCAGACGCGGCTTGAAACGCAATATGGCGAACTCGCAGAAGCCAGCTGGCGAAGTCTGTTGCGGATTTTCCACGCCTCCGGCGCGTACGACCGAACCTACAGCATTGAAATCCAGCCTGAATTGGTGCTCAATCTTCTCGTTACCGACCGGCGGATACCTGAATCGCTTCTCAGATCAGTCGACCGTACTATGCAAGAACTTTCATCTCTGGGTGACGGGCCGAACCCAGCGACGAGCGGGGCGCTCCGCAGACTCGCTGGACGACTCGGTGCACTTCTCCGTTACGACTGGCCGGACCGCGATGATCACGAAGAGGTGTTGCGCCAAGTATTGACCTACTCACGACAACTGCATACTCTTCTGTCCGAAACTTACTTCGACTACGCCATTCAAGGCGTACCGAGGAGCGACATACGATGACCGAGATGGTCCGGTACGCCATTGAGCACGTTTCGCGCTTCCTTTACAGCAAAACAGTTGCGCGTTCGGCTATGTGGCTCTGTCTACAGCCACGCAGCGATTTCGATCAACACGTCCGACGTTTCGAAGCGGTTACCGATCCAAGCGTCGCGTTAAGCCCCGAAACTGACTCATTCGGTAACAACAAGCACGTGATAACCGTCAATTTCGAGCACAACTCTTTGTCCATCACCACCCGGTCTGAAGTTGACAACATCACCGCTACTCGATTGCCTACGGCCCTTGGACCCGGCGCTTGGGATGAGATCGATTCGTGGGCCAATTCCTTCGAGCATTGGGATTTCACGCACGAAAGCGCGTTGACGCGAAATTCGCCAGCACTCGAAGATTTCATATCCCAAAATCGAATCGGCTCCGGCTCCGATCCCGTCGAATCGCTGCTCCGCCTCGGTGACACCCTGCATCGCAATTTCGAATATGCCCCCGGCGCAACGACTGCCGAATCCACCATTGAAGACATCCTCGCATCAAAACGCGGGGTTTGCCAAGATTACGCGCATGTGATGACCGCAATCGCTCGGTCGTGGGGAATCCCGACTCGTTACGTCTCCGGTTACATGCACGTTACCGGCCTACGTGGCGAAATTGTGCCGGAATCTGCCACTCACGCGTGGGTGGAATGTCTGCTTCCCGATCTTGGGTGGTTCGGATTCGACCCCACCAACGGTGGCATCGCAGACGAACGACACGTCCGGATCGCGGTAGGCAGAGACTATCTCGATGTCTCGCCAACCAGAGGCATCCTGATCGACGGGCAACCATCAACCCTCGAAGCCAATGTCAAGATGGAAGTAATCCCCTACACCACCAGTTAGGTCAACAAACAGCTCATCATATGCTGACTAAAATCAGCATCTACGCGATCGAGCAGTTGGCGTCCCCCTGCGTTGGCTTCGCTCCGCGTCCCCCTGCGATTCTCGAAAGGGGAGATTCCTCGCTGGGTTCGGGATAGAACTGGGCGCAGTAGTATCGGAATGGCATGATCTTCCCGTCGGAGCGACAGAGGCGCGGCCGAGATCGGTACTCTTTGTTCTCCCAGATCACTACGTCCTGAAGCACGTCCTCTCGTTGTTCAGATGATATGAACCGGTGCATCAGCGGAGCGCGCCATTTCGTCGGAAGAAAACCAAGCCCTGCAAAGAATCTCTTCGGATTGTGAATTTCTCTCACTTGCGACACCATGGACAAGTCGATCAACTCTCCGTCGACTGGTGTCGCCAATATCCAAAGGCGCAGATCCATGCCGATCGAGTGCTCGCGGATCTCAACAAACGAGTAGCCGAGACCGAAGATGTGGGTGCTGGCTGAGACCTCAAAGGTCATAGTAGCGAATCGGGCGACCGTACGAGTCCTTTTGAAGTTGAAACGAGTCTGAAGCAGCGGACCGTCTACTGAAAATTCCACGACCGGATCCACGTTGTCGTACCCGTGAACGTAGCGCAGGTGCGCCAGGTCCACTGAGTTCTCCGTTGTCTCCTGTGGATGGCCGAGAAAGCGGAGGGTGTTGATTCGGTGATCGCTCCAACCTGTTTGGTCCAACGGCTCTTTTGACAGTCTCCACTGTGGTTCTCGTCCCCCGATACCCCACCAAGCAAAGATCAGACCAGCAACTTCCTGGGTCTCGTAAACAGGCAGTTTCGCGGTCTTTGGCGCAGGAGCAAAGGGCGTGGCGACGCATTGGCCGGTTGTATCGAATTCGTAGCCGTGGAATGGGCAGACCAACCGTCCTTCGCACAAAAGTCCTCCGGTGTCTGGTCCCAAATCGGCACCAAGGTGTGGGCAGTAGGCACCTGCGACACATACACGTCCGTCCGTGTCTATCCACACCACAATTTCCTCTCCCATCCACGTCTTTCGGATGAGTTTGGCCTTTTGCAGAGCCTCTCGGCTTGCGATGAAGTACCAGCCCTCGGGAAACGGCGAAGGCAACGGGACATTATCGGGCTGCCTAGGTCGGGTCGACATCAACAAAACTCCTTGCCTGACTTGAATTATAGGTTTGACGGTTTTGTTGATTGCGCCTACCAGTGTTCCTTAGCCGGCAACTGATGACGGTTTAGAATCGGGCAGCCATGGCAATTGATCGGAGAAGGACACAACGGCGGCGCATCGCAATCGTGGGTGGCGGTATTTCGGGACTGGGAGCCGCGTGGGCGTTGAATCAACACCCTGATCGATTCGATTTCCGGCTGTTCGAAGCTCAAGATCGCATCGGAGGCAATGCGGTTACCGTTGATATGCCTCAAGATGACGGCACTTCGATTCCCTTCGACATATCAGTCACCGCTTTGATTCCCTCGGTATATCACCACATCCTGTTGTTGATGAAAAGGTTCGGCATTGAAGTATTGGATACCAGATTCAGCTACAGCGTGAAATACCGAGGCCGCGTCTACGCTCACGATTTGGACTGTGAGATCAGAGAAGATCTGCAACTCGAGATCACTAAGTTTCAACGCGTCCTAAAGCGTCTCAAGTGGTTTGGGGGACTGAGCCGTTCCCGGTCGAAGTTTCTGAACTTCCTTAACCCATTCAACTACATCAGCATGGGCACGGTTCTGAATCTGGCGGGGTTTTCCGGCGACTTCAGGTACAAAGTGCTGAAGCCAATGTTCGTCAATTTCCTGATGGCGACAAATGTGTTCGACATGCCGGCTTCGCTCTTCGCGAGGTATCTCGAATTCTTCGATATTGAAACCGCCACCCCCATGCAGACGTGGGATCAGGGAACGCGAAGAATCTATGAAAACCTGACAGTTGACTTCGGAGGCAAGATTTACCTCAACCGGCCGGTTCGAAAGGTTTATCGCCAGTCGTCTGGCATCGTGGTCGAGGATGAAGACGGCGTACAAGAGACATTCGACGAGGTGATATTCGCGTGCAATGCGAACCAGACGCTGATGATCCTCGACAAACCGTCGATGCTGGAGCGATACATTCTCTCGTCGGTGCGTTACGAGAGCGAACTTCACAACCATACCGTCGTGCATTACGACTCCTCAATCCTGCCGGATAACGAAGCTGAGCCTTTAGAGACGCGGAGCACTCATACCGAACAATACGGCGCTAGGCCGGACAATTACGAAATCACTTACATCATGCACAACCAGCAACCATGGGCCAACTCCTCTGACAGGCCCTGTCTGGTGACCTACAACCCAATTAACGAAATCGATGAGGGCAAAATCATCGAGAAGCACTGGTTCCAACACATTGTGCATGACGTGCGCCATGTCGCGTTGCTCCTTCCTCTGTTCGGACGCATTCAGGGCAAGCGCAATACTTGGCACTGCGGCGCACACACGCTGGTAAACAGCCAAGAAACTTGCTTTGTCAGCGGTTTAGCTACTGCAAGACAACTCGGTGCGGACTATCCCTTCGACGACCATGAGGCTAGGCGGATGTTCAACTACTACGGAAGCATCATGTACGGTTGGCGTTTCAGAAAAGCGAAAGGATGAAAATCACCACCCGTCATTCTCGCGAATGGGATGTTTGTGCAACTCGATTTCCGTGTGTCTTGAGATCAAATGGATGGCGCATCCCCATTGCCCGCCCCTCTGGATACCCGCGTACGCGGGCATGACGGTGGTTGTGCGAAGAACGTGAAGGCGAGAACCCACAGAGATATACTCTCATACATCATTCGCAGCGCCCCTTGGTAGTTGGGGCTACCGGCATGATGCACGAGGAGCTACGCCGATGACGCTCACTACAGACGATACGGCAACCCAACAACTCACTCTGCCCCAAGAACTCATCCTCATGCTACTCAACGAGGAGACTGGCTACTTTCACCAAATAGCCGGTTGGGATTTGAACTGCGCCGTCATAGGAGCCGTACTCGCTGAACTATCGCTTCAAACTCGCATAGATACCGATATGGAATCTCTGTTCCTTCTCGACGAAACAGAGACGGGCGACCCAGCGCTGGATCCCATCCTTAAGGAAATCGCAACTGAACCTGCCCAGCGAAACGCCCAGTACTGGATCGAGCGTCTCGCCTCGCAAGCAGATTCGATCATTGATTTGGCCTTGGGGCGTTTGGTCGACCTGGAGATTCTTGACTACCACGAAGGCGACTACTGGACATTGTCTAATCGAGCATGGCGATCGGGGCTGTACTCCAGTTCCCAAAAACTGACTGCGGTTCAGTTCGTCAAGGCGCGTATCGCCAATGAGATATTCGACGAAACCGCGATTCCTGACCCGAGAGATATCATCATCATCTCTCTCATCAACACTTGCGATCTCTTTCGCTTCATATTTCAACTCGATGAGGAGGCAGAAGAGCGTATTGAGCTTATATGCCAGATGGATCTGATCGCGCGTTCGATCAGCCAGGCGGTATCCGAGAGCCTTGTCGGACCGGCGCTTCGACGCCCATCTCTGTCCAGGCCGATCCCAGTCGTCCCGCTTCGAGAATTGGTGTTCAATCGTCATCTTCGCAACGGCAATTTGAATGCACTCTTTGCTCAACTCGCAGAAAAACATGGTCCAGTCTTTCAGATCCGCCCACCTTTTCGGAAGCAACCCATCACCGTTTTGGCAGGCGCTGAGACAAATTACTGGGCACATAGGCACGGACGCAACTACCTGCGAGCACGAGACTACCTAGAAGATTTCGAAAAGGTATATGGAGCTTCTGGAATACTGCCCGCGCTGGATGGCGCCGACCACTTCCGCTTCCGAAAGTCCATGAACTCTGCCTACTCGCGATCGAGATTGGAAAGCCATCTGGAACTCGTCTACAACAATGCCCGGGCCTTCATGTCGGATTGGGAAGTTGGAGACTCTATGCCCGCAGTCCGGATGTGCCGACTGATGATCAACGCACAAAACTCGCCGATCATGATAAGCGTCGATTCGCAGGACCTCATTGACGACCTCGTCGAATACAAAACACGAGCACTCAGCACTCACGTCGTGAAAATATTGCCTAAGTTCATGCTGAACACTCCGGGCATGAAACGCCGCAAGAAGAGTATCTTCGAACTGCTGGATCGAGTCCAGAGCGTCCATACACCCGCCCAACGCTCTGGATGTCCTCGGGACCTTGCTGATGACCTGTTGAGTCTGCACGCGAGCGATCCCCAGTTTGTGCCGGAATCTAACCTCCGGTTTGCTCTATCTGCACCACTCATCGCCAGCGTGTACCTCGGAGACGCCCTTGGCTTCTGTATTTATGCCATGGCATCGCAGCCAGAGTTATACGAACGCATTCGCGGTGAGGGAGATATTTTGTTTGCCAACGGCGACCCGGATCGCGATGCCTTCACGCCGGAAGCGATAGACGTGACTAGCCGATTCATCTTGGAGACTTTTCGGCTTTACTCGATCGTCCCGATGTCGATGCGAACTGTGATGAATACGTGTTCAGTCGAGGGACACGAATTACCGGAAGGCACGCAGGTACACATCGCTCAAGCCGCCTCCCATTACATGAAGGATGTCTTCCCTGATCCCTGGAAATTCGACATCGACCGTTATCTGCCTCCGCGTAATGAGCATCACGGTTCCGGGTACGCACCGTTCGGCCTAGGCACACACACATGCCTCGGTTCTAGACAGATGGAGCTGCATCTGGCGATCAACCTGCTGATGATCGCGTACTACTTCACGCTCGAAGTGCCTGCGAACTATAAGCTGAAGATCGACCCTTTCCCTTCGCTTTCTGTGAGCAAGAAGTTGAAATTTCTTGTCACGGAACAGAGGCGCGAGATACCTGTGTGACCTGCAATACGTCATTCCAGCGCGCCCTCACGTCATTCCCACGAACGCGGGACTTTTGCAAAACCCTATCCCTTGATGCCCGAGGGGGACACAAAAACCTCCCCCTTTCCAAGGGGGAATTGAAGGGGGTTCAGGCGTCGATTTGGCATCCGCTGCGAACCGCGCTTCGCTCGTTCGCGCCCCCCTTACACTTCGCTGTAGACCAAATGCCAACCGGAAACATCACGAAATGCAGCTAGGCAAACTGTCGAGAGACTTGAAAAACGCGTACCGGGGAACCGATGTCACACGTCGGGTGCAACACTTCGACAGCTGGGTAGAGCGAGCGAAGGAGGAAGTGGACAGCGCGAGCGACTATGACCACGCCGAAACGGTTAAAGACTACTACGACCTTTGTAGCGGATTCATGATCTGGGGCTGGGGCGAATCGCTACACTTCGCGCCCTTGACGCCAAATGAAAGTCTTAAGGACTCCAAAGTCAGACATCAACGGTTGATGATTTCAAAGCTAGAACTGCAACCGGGCATGAATGTTATCGACGTTGGTTGCGGTGTTGGCGGCCCGATGCGACGCGTCGTGCAAGAGACGGGGGTGAAAGTCGTCGGCATCAACATCAACACGATCCAGTTGGGAATGGCGAAACAGTTGAATGCTGAGGCTGGCGTTGATCACATGGCTGAATTGGTCGCGTGCAGCTTTATGGATATGAGCACCATCGAAGACGGCACGTTTGACCGCGGTTACGCCATGGAGTCGACCTGCCATGCGCCCGACAAGCAAGGAGCTTTTGCCGAGATTTTTCGCGTGCTGAAACCCGGAGCCCTGTTTTGGGGACAGGAGATGTGTTTGACGGACGAGTTCGATGCGAGCGATGACCGGCATCAAGAAATCAAGCAAGATCTGATGCGTGGGATTGCGCTAAACGACATCGCAACGTTTCAGGAAGTTAACCAAGCGCTCGAAGCCGTGGGATTCCAAGTCCTCGAAGGGATGGACAGAGACGTCCAACCAGGGCCGTCAACACCTTGGTACCAACCTATGGAGAGTCGCCACGGAACGTTGGGCAATACCTTGCGCAGGCTACCGTGGGGCCGTAAAGCGGCAGTTGCCGGAACAAAGTTCGCCGAGACGGTGCGGATTTTGCCCAAAGGCTCCGCAGAGGTCGTCCGACTCCTGGATCGCACCGCAGACGCTTATGTCGCAGGCGGTAAGACGGGCATTTTCACTCCGCTCTACTGTTTCCTAGCCCGTAAACCCCTTTAGGTAAGAGACCTCTGAAAAGGGGCAAGCCCCGGGACGTTTCCCCACCCGTGGGGGAAACCCTTAAGTGCAGTTTCTACGACGCTTCCTGCTCGTAGCGTTCGTGGATACCCTCGATCGCTGCATCTAGGTCGCTCCACTCCCGCTCAACCATCGAGCGTAGCCGCATGTTTTGGTACGCGCCCCAGACCACCATTGCTGGCAGCACCACCAAAACGGACACTATCAGGGAGTAGACGATCGTTATCGTCGCCGTGATGCCGAACTGTTGGGATGCAAGTAGCGGTGAGGCAATCAGCACTCCGAAACCCAATGCCGTTGTTAGCGCGGAGCCTAACAATGCCGATCCGGTAGTGCTTAGCGTACGAATTGCCGCCTTCTCAGGATCGCGTAGACGAGCGAACTCCTCACGGTAGCGATGAATCACGTGGATGGTGTAGTCCACTCCGATCCCGATCGACAGCGCCGTGATGATCGAAGTAATTAACGAATAAGGAATTCCCAGCAGCGCCATAGTGCCCAACACGCAGATCAGCACCAGCACGATTGGTCCCACCGCGACAATCCCCAGCGCGGGTTGTCGCAATGTCACCCAGAAGAATACGGATAGGATTCCCAACGCGATCGCGATGGTCGTGCTGATCGCCTCCGTCTGTCGATCCGTTATCTGGCTCTGTACTGCCACACCAAGGATGCTTTCCGAAGTCGCGGTGACTGCGGAGTCATCGCCTTGCCACAGCGCCTCGATATCTTCCTGAAGCATCTTGGCGCCATTGGAATCGTTGGTGTACATCGAGAACTGGAGCAGCATTGTGTCGATGCCGTTCGGGTCGTTGATCAAGAAGCGCGCAAGTTCGGGTTCCTCCGCTCCGAGCCTATCGAGGATCTGCTGCATCAGATCTGGATCGAGTTGAACTCCAACTGACGCTTCCCGGAAGAGTGATGCAAGATCGGGATCGTATTTGTCTCCGGGCTGCCCGCTGTCTTCGATCCAGTCGCGCAGGTAATGGTAGTACGACGACTGAATCTGACCCGCTGCCACCGCTGGACGACGAAGGTCATCCTCAAATGCGGTCGTTAAATCTTGGAGATTCAGCAACGTACGAAGCTCTGTGACTTCGGCTTTTATCAGGACACTGCCCACTTCGGTCGATCCGCCGACCGCCGCTTCCAACGTGTTCATATCCTCGAGCACGCTCCCGCCGCGGGGAAGGATATCTCGGATGCTGAATTCAGACTTCAGTCCCGTAGCGGCGAACCCGAGCCCAATCGTGACCGCGATGATCGCCACGATGAAGGGCGCTGGCCAGCGTGTAATCGTTCTTCCAACCAGTTCCGCCGCGGGCGTGATGCCGGGCAATGCGTTCGAGATCGGGCGAGGAGAAGCTAACTTCCCGCGTGCCTCGCGCCGACGGTCGATTATCGTCCTGCCGGCCGGTATCAGCGTAAGCATCACTATCAAACTCAATCCAACGCCCAAACCTGCGACAATCCCAAAGTCGCTGATAACTCCAATGGGCGAGAACAGCGTCGCCAAAAAACTGACGATCGTCGTTACAGCTGCCAACGTCAACGGAATCGTGACGTGACGAAGCCCTGTACGGACTGCCTGCACAACCGGTAAGCCTTCGATTCGCTGTTCGCGATAGTGCGAGATCGCCTGAATCGCATAGTCCACCGTAAGGCTGATTACGATCACTGGGATCATGGCCGTGAGCGAACTTGGTGGTCCAATCAGGCTCAACCCGTTCGGACCTAGCCAACCCTCTGCTCCTACGACCCAAACTATCGAAAAGATAAGTCCAGTCAGCGTCAGCAGCATGTCTGAAAATGTGCGAGTGAAGAGCAGGAGGAGTACTGCGATCAAAAGCAGCGCAAGTCCTATTAGCGGTCCCATCCCCGACTCCGTGGCCTGCTTGTACTCATCCTCGACCACCACGGGCGATAGGCTGCTCACGTCAAGCGGGCCGTCGTCACCAATCGCCAGATCGTGGATCCTCCGTTCCGCAGACTGGATCCGCTCATCACCAGTATCGCTCAAGTGGATGTTTGCGATGGCCACTTGTGTGCCGTCCGTATCGGTCCCGGTCATCGCATCGATCGCACCTGCAATCTCAGGAACGCCACGCGCCGCATCGATCACCGCCTGATTGATCCCATCCAACCCTTGCGCCTGTGCCAGACCTCCAACAATCGATGATGGAGCGACCACCGCACCGACGGGTACCAGCAACTCGCTCACACTCGGGTCGTTGACGATATCACCGATCAGAGCATCCATCTGGGCAAGACCGTCGGGAGTGATCGCATCTCCGCGGAACAGCAGCGTCACGATGCTGATCTCGCCAGAATCCCCGAAGAACTCGTCAATTTCATGCGTCGCATTGGCAATGGCGTGTCCAGGAGGAAGGAACGCTACGCTGGCACCTTCCGTCGGCGGTGCGCGCAATGTCGCCCCGTAGCCCAGAACGACAGTGACGATAAGGAGAACGATGATCGTGATCCAGGGACAAACTGTGACAACCAAACTCAACCTGTCCAGGATCGTGCTCATGAGACAGGATTATATTGGAGTGGCTGAGTGCTACTCGTCCGTATGAGCCATCATCCTTTGCGCTCTGCGCCAACTTCGAGCCAACAGACTCCCGCGTGCCGTTCCAGGACTGAAAAGAACAGTAGTAAGCCGGAGGGTGCTGAATTGCGACCTTTTCCCTAGGACTTCCCGATTTTAGGAGGCAACATAGAAGCTCAAGATAAGCCTCAAGGAACCTCAAACCAGCGGACATTCAAGTCCCTCCAGTCTGACCGCAAAACGACTTACTTGCGAGCGACAGCAACCAATCGACGCGCGTCCAAACCGTATTCGCTGCCATCCACACCTCCGAACAACTTCACGTCTTCGAACCCGACCTTGAGCAACCTGTCCTTTAGCTCCTGACCAGAGTAAACGGTGAGGTGGAATCGAAACGTGGTCGTCGAATCATTCTCGATGACGACCCACTCATTTCTTATGCGAGTCCATTCGTCGAAAATCTCGTGCCGTTGTACGAGTAACCTGCCGTCGGCCAGCTCCGTGGAAGTGGTCGGCAGGAATCCCCTGGCTAGAACTTCCTTGCCCATGACATCGATGACAAGTACCCCTCCTCTGCGGAGGCTTCGATGCATATTCTCCAAAACTCTAAGATCGTCTTTCTTGTCGTCAAAGTAGCCGAAAGAAGTGGTCAAGTTAACCACTAGGTCGAAAGCCTCTGGACGCACAAAGTGACGCATGTCATCTTGCAGCAATACGACATCGACGTTCTCGTCCCGTGCTCTAACCATTGCCTTTCGGAGTAGAAACGGCGACAGATCCACGCCAGTCACCCTGCATCCTCTCTTTGCCAACGCCACCGCATATCGCCCCGGACCGCAGGCCAAATCCAGAACGTCGCCATCAGCCGTGCCTACAAGATTGAGAACAAAGTCAGCGACACTTCCTGCCGTTTCAGGTTCCAGCTCCTAGGAAAAGGAACGGATACAACTTTTCCCAATAAGCCTCAACCTCAAACCACTGGGACATCAGAATCCTCCATTTGTCAATCTTCGTCTTTGCCCCCTTGATCCAACACAGCGTTTTCATTCGCTTCCAAATTAAAAAGCCTCCCGTTCCGGGGAGGCTCTACGACGATGCGAATGGATCTCGGAGCTAGGTCCTCCCCAGACTTGGGCAGACGCGCACAATCCTCACAATAATAATCTGATCTAGATTTGCGACTGGCCTCACGACTGGGATCACCTTAATCGATTGAAGGAAGTCTACCAGACCAGTGATGCAGAGACCAACACGATTGTGCCGATCAATGTCCAAGAAGCCATCTGGTTACCCAAGACCTGCAACCGGGAAGATGCTGGAGGGTCCTGAGGGGATCATTCGCCCTGCGACGGTCGATCTTCTAGTACGCTGAATTCGCCTCACAGAGACTCAAGATCCAGTTGTTTGCCATCGGATTTTTGCGCGAAACACGGTTTTGTCCATCTCACTTGGGCTGACAAAACCATGACCGGTTTCTAGGCTGTGAATCAGACCAATATCAGAAAGGAGAAACCAAATGGGAACAATCGATATTGACCTGCACGGACACACTTGGTCAGAAGCACTTCAAGAATTCATCCGTGTATACACCGAAGCTGTAGAAACCACCAGCGATTTGGAGTCGTTACAAATCAACGTAATTCACGGATATGGATCGACAGGGGAAGGAGGTGTGATTCGTCATCGCTTACGGGCGTTTCTCAAACGGTTTCCCGAAAGCGTAGAATTCATTCCGGGCGAGAAAACTATGGACAATCAAGGTTGCACCGTGGTCAAACCGTTAGAAAAACTACCGGACTCGCACGACATGCTCGAAGAGCAGATATCCGAATATTGCGAACGCCCCCGCACGAAAAATGCAATCGCGGGTAAGTTCCGCCGACATGGCGACCGACGGGTGTCCAACGCGATCCAGAATTTGAAGCAACAGCGCCGCCTATGCAAAACGCGCAAAAACAACTACCCCGCATACAAGACTTGCTAGTCCGACATTATCGGTTTTGGACATGAAGCGATCAACGGATAAAAGTCGTGGAGTGGGGCTACCGTACAGCGCGCAGATTATCGGTGCCGTGGTCAAAGCACTTGACCTTGATCGCGGCACCTTAACAGGCAGGACCGCTCGGCGCTTTTTCGCTGGGAAACCGGTCTCCGAGAAAAGCCAGGCAGAGATATTCGAGGCTCTCAGCGAGGCGACCATAAAACTCGGCTTCATTCCAGAACCGACCGTTTTGAGACGTTTCGGAACACCCATGTCTACTATCGTGAGCGAGGCGTTGCAGACAACTGGCGAACGCTGGGACGCACTATTGGCGCTGATCCAGAGCATGTCAGCGCCGATCCAAGATCATTCCATTGCCGTTAACGGATTCCTGCGTCTAGTCGTGATTGATCTAGCTCTTCGGATTTTCGCGTTGGCACGACTCGCCGATCTCGATCCGTCCGCATTGGATACACCGATTTGGGCAATGGTAAACAGCCAAAGCAGACTGTTACGGAATCTTGTAAGAGATGCTGGATTCACGCGCGAACAAATCGCAGATCGACTCCAAGTGTCCGACACGACCATTGACAACTGGCTTGACGGAAAAGTGAGGCCCACTCGCAGGAATGTCGCAACGCTCGCTGAAGCGTTGGCAGACGGCTTTCCCGATGCCAGCGCCAGCCAAATTGAGCAACTCATACAGCGCCAATTGACGCTGTCATATTTGGCAGATCTTCTCGTGCCCGTGATCGGCAGAGAGCAGCTCTTAGAGTTGAGCACCACCCTCTACCGATTCGTGCGGGCCATCTCGGCAAACGTAGCTCAATTGGAAAGACCGCCCCTCGAGGAAAATCCAACCGCTGAGGTCGTGGCGATGATGTACGGGACCGCCCACACCTCCACATTTCCGCTGATAGAAGATCTTGCGTTGGCTGAAACGGATCCAGAATGGACAAAATACATCATGGTCGCTGGTGTGAGTTGGGATGTGGCCTTCCAACGGATCGTCATCGAAGCGGGTTTACCCAGAACGGCCGCTGGACTTGCCCAGGATATTTCGGACGTCTCACCTATCGCCTCAAATCACTTGGGGAACGATCAATCGCTTGGTCCCAGTGAGGAGATTCGAGATCGATTAATGCAGGAGTCAACAATCGACGACCTACCTCGAATCATCCGCGGGGATAACGGGGGGTTAACGCGTACATGGGAAAACGGCATCGCACTGAGACAAGGATTAGTTCGAGACTTCCCAACTAACCCCGAGTCCCACTTCAACCTTGGTTCCTACTTGGGTAAGGCGGGAGAGTTGACAGGACGACGAGACCTGATCGACGAAGGTATCAATGAATGCAAAATTGCGGCTTTGCTTTTACCCGAATGGGACGCACCAGCGGTTGAATCTGCCATCATACTCGCAAATTTCGGGGCATACGAAGAATCGCTTCAAGAGCTTAACTGGGCGAAATCGGTGTTGCCGGAACCGACGCCTCATCTCGAGTATGGCTTCGGTTACACGCTCATGATGCTCGAACGATATGACGAAGCTTTGCTTCATTTCAAAGAAGTGCTGAAAGCGAAACCAGATTACGCGCTGGCGCTCCGTGATGCGGCTCGTTGCTCGTTCAAACTAGGTGACCACACAAATGGCGCGAGATACGCAAAACAGGCCCGCCAATTGGGGGATCCAGTTGAGTACTACCTTTGGCGAAACGGCGCTTATACGTCGCGCAATTCCCGAGCCGCAACTCGGACGTCTTCTGGCGGTGACTCACCGCCGGCGTAGCTCGAATGCCACGCCTGCATCGCGGTCGGCCGCGACCACCTAGACGCCCACCCGCGGCATTCTGATCGAAGGCGGCCCCGCGACCTCAGAAGCCACCGTCAGAACGGACGTAGCCGCCATCAACACCGCGGATTAAGCGGGAACAACATCGGAAGGTAAGAAAATCACTTCCGAGCAACCGCAACCAATCGACGCGCGTCCAAACCGTACTCGCTACCATCCATACTTCCGAACAACCTCACATCATCGAAGCCGACTTTAAGCAAACGATCCTTCAGCTCCCTACCGGAGTAGATGGTTAAGTGGAAACGAAACGTCGTCGTCGAATCGTTCTCAATGACGATCCACTCATTTCTTATGCGTGTCCATTCGTCGAAAATCTCGTGCCGTTGGACGAGCAACCTGCCGTCGGCTAGCTCTGTGGAAGTGGTTGGCAGGAATCCTCTGGCTAGTACTTCCTTCCCCATGACATCGATGATGAGCGCTCCGCCTTTGCGAAGGCTTCGATGCATATTCTCCAATACTCTGAGATCGTCTCCCTTGTCGTCGAAATAGCCGAAAGAAGTGGTCAAGTTAATCACTAGGTCGAAAGCCTCAGGCCGCACAAAGTGACGCATGTCATCTTGCAGCAACTCGACTTCGACATCCTCGTCTCGTGCTCTAACCATCGCTTTTCGGAGTAGAAAAGGCGACAGATCCACGCCAGTCACCCTGCATCCTCTCTTCGCCAACGCCAACGCATATCGCCCCGGGCCGCAGGCCAAATCCAGAACGTCACCATCGGTCGCGCCTAGCATATCGAGAACAAAGTCCGCGACACGTCCTGCCGTTTCAGGTTCCAGATCTTGGAACAGGAACGGATACAACTTTTCCCAATATGCCTCATCCTCAAACCACTGGGACATCAGATTCCTCCTTTGGCGACCTTCGTCGTTTCGCCCCTTGATCAAACACCGCAGTTTTCATTCGCTTCCAAACCAAAAAAGCCTCCCGCTTCGGGGAGGCTCTACAACGATGCGAATGGATCTCGGAGCTAGTTCCTCCCCAAACTTGGGCAGACGCGCAAAATCCTCGCAACAATCATCTGATCTGGATTTGCGACTGGCCTCACGACGGGGAGCACGTTACTAGATTGAAGGGATTCTACCATGCTGCGGATCAACAGCACTGTGCGGGTCACTGTCCAAAAGCCGTTGGACTACCCACGACTTGAAACCAACAACATAGTGGTGGGCCCGGAGGGAATCGAACCCCCGACCGATCGGTTATGAGCCGACTGCTCTAACCTCTGAGCTACGGGCCCGTGAAGCGTACTAACAATTCTACAAGGCTGAGCCGGACCAGTACGCAATCGCGACTCCGCTTCCCGGCAACGCGGCATTAACCCTCCTGCGCTAACATTCATCAGTGTTGACAATCGCCTTAGATGATGCCCAATTAGGTAGAACACAGGTAGAACCGATGGAAATCACCGATGTCCGACTCGATATGTACAAGTGGCCCCGCGAGGTGCCGATAACCAACGGGCTTTACACGTACACCCACAACCTGTTGAACATCGTCGTCGTCGAAACCGACGATCCGAACATCACAGGCATCGGATTGGCTGGAGGTATCGAAGCGAGTCCTGAAGTTGGCGAGGCGTTCGTAGGTCATTTCAAGAAGATGCTCGTCGGCATGGACCCGCTAGACAACGAGCGCATCTGGCGCGAGATGTGGCGTCCTAAGCTGGTCGGCAGGCGTGGCATCAGCACGCGCATCTTGGGCGGCATCGACATCGCTCTGTGGGACATCAAAGGCAAGGTGGCAGGTCTGCCCGTCTACAAACTACTCGGCGGTTACACCGATCGCGTCGACACCTACGTCGCCGGCGGCTACTACGAAGAAGGCAAGGGTCTCAAGGAACTAGCCGCGGAGATGGCGGAAAACGTCGAGTTGGGTGCCCGCGCTGTCAAAATCAAGGTCGGCGCTGTGCCGATCAACGAAGACATCGAGCGCGTCAGAGTGTGCCGCGAGACCATCGGCCCCGATGTCCGCCTAATGGTCGATGCCAACAACGCATATCGCCACTACGAAGCCATCGAGTTCGCACGCAAAGCCGAGAAATACGACCTCTTCTGGTTCGAAGAACCTGTAGAGCCAGACGACTACATCGGACAGCGTGAAATCACTCGCGCCACCTCCGTCCCCGTCGCCGCCGGTGAAAACGAGTACACCCGATACGGCTTCCGCGACATGATCGACCACCGAGCCGTCGACATCCTCCAACCCGATGCCCTAGTCCTCGGCGGCATCACCGAGTTCATGAAAGTCTGCGCCCTCGCACAAGCCCACGACCTCGACATTGCACCGCACGGCTCCCAATACGTCCACATCCACCTAGTCGCCGCCATCTCCAACGGCCTCATTCTCGAGTACTACCGCGACACCGTCGACCCCATGCACGGCAAGATCTGGCAGCACGAACTCTACATCGAAGACGGCTACGTCCACGCGCCAGATCGCCCCGGCCTAGGACTAGAACCCAAATGGGACATCCTCGAAGAGTTCCGCGTCTGAGATCACGTCATTCCGGCGAAAGCCGGAATCCAGACGGCCGGCCCCAGACGATCCGGGTTTCCCTCGTTCACGGGGGAAATATCCGAAGGACAAAGGGGGCGCGAAGTGAACAACCAATCCACAACTGACCTCGCCAACGGCTTAGGCTCAAACCTCAAAAACCTCCTAACGATCTTCGCCCTCGCACTCCGCCTCGGTCTCACGTCATTCGGCGGGCCCATCGCTCACATCGGCTTCTTCCGACAGGAATACGTCGAAAATCGAGGTTGGTTGTCTGAACGCCGATTCTCGGATCTCGTCGCCCTATGTCACTTCCTGCCCGGCCCAACTAGCAGTCAAGTAGGCATCGCTGTCGGCATCACACGCGGCGGCATGCTAGGAGGATTACTTGCATGGATCGGATTTACGGTACCATCTGCGGCAGTCCTCATCGCTTTCGGGCTCGGAGTTGCCGAGTTTGAGAATCTCCTTGAGGGCGATTGGATCAAAGGTCTGAAAATCGCCGCTGTCGCCGTCGTTGCTCAGGCGCTTTGGGGCATGAGCGCTACCCTAGCGCCTGACAAAGCCCGTGCAACCATCGCGGTTTTGGCCGCTGTCGCTATCTTGCTCTTCCCCATCGCGTTCGGCATCGTCATCGTGATTCTCGTCGCTGGTGCCTATGGTTGGTGGCGATTTCGGCACTACGTCGACGAATCTCAGCCCGAAGATTTTGCGTACGACATCCCTAAATCGATCGGCATCGCTTTCGCGTTCATATTCTTCGTGTTACTGATTGGTTTGCCTTTGGCACGCCTCGTCTTAGATGTCGACGTATTAGCGATTTTCGACGGCTTTTTTCGTAGCGGATCGCTAGTCTTTGGTGGCGGTCACGTTGTGCTTCCGACGCTCGAATCGGAAGTCGTGGAGAACGGATGGGTAACCACCGAACAGTTCATCGCCGGATACGGCGCGTCACAAGCCATCCCCGGACCACTCTTTACCTTCTCCGCTTATCTAGGAACCGTCATGGACGTCGGCCCGGGCGGCATCGACGGAGCCTTGATCGCACTTATCGCTATCTTCCTCCCGTCGTTTTTGCTCGTCATCGCAATCCTGCCGTTCTGGCATCGGCTCAGCCAAGCAACTAACTTCCGAGCAGCATTGGTCGCCATTAACGCCGCGGTTGTCGGCATACTCGCCGCGGCGCTGTTCGATCCTGTTTGGACATCTTCTGTTAAAGAACCCGCAGACTTCGCGCTCGCGGCGGCGGCGTTCGCACTCCTGATGTTTTGGAAGCTACCATCTTGGTCAGTCGTCGTATTGAGCGCCGGAGCCGGTGCCGCGCTCTCCCTGATCGCATGACACCTCTCGGCGACGGGTTATCGTATAAGCAAACGAACGTTTCTCATTACCGGACTCTTCCAACATGAAATCACGCAACCTAACACCACTCCGCCCAACGCGCCTAGTCATCGTGCTGCTTAGCGTCTTTGCGCTAGTCGCGCTAGTCGGTTGCAAGGCAGAAATCAACGTTTCGGTCAGCGAAGAAGGCGAAGGTGACATCGAGCTCATCCTCGCCGTAAGCGACGCAGTACTTTCGCTAGTACAACTCGGTGGCGATGACCCGTTCGGTGATTTACTCGACATGCCCTCAGACGAACTACAAGCCGAAGGACTAGAAGGCGCAAGCGTTCAACCGTTTTCAGAATCCGGATACTCGGGCATCCGAATCCGCGCCGACTTCGATCCGTACGATCCGATATTCACTGACCTCTCCGAAGACAGATCGGTCCTCGGCAACCTCACCGAAGCCGTCGGAATCGGCGAGTTCAAGTTCACTCGAACCGAAAACGATGATGGCTGGCAGGTTGAGCTAAATCAGGAGACCGATGCCTCGATTACCGACGGTTTAGACGATCTCGTTGGCGACATACCTTTCAACGCCGATGGCCTCAACCTACCATTCATCCTGTCGCTTGAACTGCCGGGTGAATACGTCGAACACAATGCCGACCGCGAGGTCGACGGCACTCTGATCTGGGATGCGAACCTGCTGGAAGGGATTAAGGTACATGCGATTAGTCGCGACCCCGGACTGCAAATCGAAATCGTCCCAATCATCATCACAACCGTCTTTGCAATAATCGGCATCGGGATCGTCGTCTCGGTAGTAGTAAGCCGCGAGCGACGGCGGCGTCGCGCCGAGGAAGATGCCGCAATCGAGGCCCAAAGCGAACAACAAACCGGCGCGGATAGTAGCATGTAATTGTGAGGATGTCGAGCGGAGGAGGACGATGCGATCAATCCGGTAACGGCGCGTCGCAAGGAGCAATCGAAGCATGGAATCGGTCTTCAAAGCAGCAGTTGAGGAGTTGGACGGCGACAAGCCGATGGTCGTAGCGACTGTCGTCCGTACCTCTGGCTCTACGCCGCAAAAATCTGGTGCGAAGCTGCTCGTCCGCCAAGACGGCAGTGGCGTAGGCACGTTGGGAGGCGGTTGCGTAGAAGGCGACATCTGGTTCGCCGCCCAAGAACTCCTCAAACGCGGCGGCGACGCCGAGTTGCGGGACTACCAGCTGAACGAAGATCTCGCCGCGCAAGACGGCCTCGTCTGCGGCGGAACCATGTACTTCCTCATCGATCCCGTACGCGAATCTGATCCGTACAAAGATTTCGCCGCGCAAGCAGTCGAAGCCTATGCCGGCGGTCCGCCAATGGCAATCGTCAACGTCACGGCAGCACCGTCCGAATCCAACGTTTTGGTTGGTGCCAAGATGCTCGTACGCGAAAACGGCGACACTCAAGGCGGCCTCGGTGACGAAATACTAGAAGCCATGACCGTCGAAAAAGCCCGTGACCTGATGGCGATGGGCAAGAATGATTACCTCTATCTCGACGACGGCACCGAGTGCTACATCGAGGCGTACACCACTCCCCCGACCCTCGTCTTGATCGGCGGCGGACACGTCAGCAAAGCCATTGCACCGATCGCCAAAAGCGTCGGATTCCGGATATTCGTGTTCGATGACCGCGAGCAGTTCTCGAATCCCGAACGCTTTCCCGAAGCAGACATCACGATGGTCGGCGATTACCGAGACGGCTTCGACAAGCTACCAATGAATGCCAACTCTTTCGTCGTAGTTGCGTCTCGCGGGCATCAGTTCGATGACGCGGCGGTATCTGGCGCACTACGAACACCTGCGAGCTACGTCGGGCTGCTCGGCAGCAAACGCAAAACGATCCTCATCTACGAGGAGTTAATTCGCAACGGTTTCGACCCTGAGGAACTCCGCCGTATCAACGCGCCGATCGGTCTCGACATCGGTGGTCGCACCCCCGAAGAGATCGCTCTGAGCGTGATGTCCGAGATCGTTGCCTTTCGATTAGGAGGCAACGGCGGCAGCATGAAACTGCAAGAGCGATTGTTGGACAAGGCCGTCGAACGCGCCTCGAAACGACAATCCATGGACCACGTAATGGCAGCCGGTGGGTAATCAAGCTCTACCCTGATCCGCTCGTTCCAGTCGATAGATGGGCGCCGAAGCCATACTTCTCGCAGCCGGCGAATCGTCTCGTATGGGCAAACCAAAAGCCCTGCTCGATTGGTTCGGAGTACCTCTGGTAATCGCTCAGGCGAATTCGCTTCTCGAAGGCGGTGCCGAAAGGGTGATTGTGGTCACTGGCGCGCACCACGAGGAGATCCATACAGTCGCATCAAAGTTAGGCGACGCAAGAGTCGTCAACAATGCTGAATGGGCATCAGGCAAAACCACATCGATCAAAACGGGTCTGACGGCATTGAGCGACGAATGCGACACGATCGTACTACTGGCGGTCGATCAACCGCGACCTGCGTGGGTGGTCGATCGAGCACTCAATTCGCACATCAAATCCAGCTGTGACGTCACCTCGCCGAGGTATGACGGGCACGGTGGGCATCCTTTGATCTTCGACATCTCGCTACTCGATCAACTTTCGCACATCAGCGAAGAACGAGAAGGTGTCAGAGAGGTCATGAAGCGATACGAAAACACGATGAACCGCGCCTATTTCGATAACCCGGTTATCCGATTGGATCTCAACACTCCGAATGACTACCAAGCCGCGCTGATACAATACCCTGCGTTAGCCGAGGCACCTTAAGGAGGCGATGATCACATGGCCACCGACCTAAACGCGGCACGGGAATACCTCAGCAACATCGGAATCGCCGGGTGGTTAACTCGCGATTACCGGTACACGAATCCAATTTTCTTCGCCGCGCTCGGTTACACACCGCCTAATCTCACACGCCCGGCATGGTTTTGGGTGCCAGCCGATGGTAAAGCACGCGTCCTCGCGCACGACGTGGATGTAAACCGTTTTGACCGAGACGCGTTTGACATCACCGCATACAGCAGCCGAGACGTGATGGTTTCCGAACTCAAATCGATGCTGCCAAGCCACGGCAAAGTCGCGATGGACTACTCGCCAATGTACGAATTACCCAGAGTAGCTCGTGTAGACGCGGGTTCCGTCGAGCTGATTCGATCTTTTGGTTTGGATGTGGTGCCATCTGCCGACGTATCGCAATACGCGACCGAGCGCTGGA
>DAOUJE010000058.1:0-18468 GCA_034423055.1 Dehalococcoidia bacterium
CTGTCACCCACCATGGCGACGACGGCGTTTGAACACGAACAATACCCAGAAGTAATCGGCGGGGAACCAGCGACGTGTATCCCATGGTGGGGCTACCTGCCGCACACGCATCCTATCAACACCATCGGATTCACTGCTGCCAGCGTCCCATGCGGCTTCGATTCCGACGGCATGCCTGTCGGACTGCATATCGTCGGCAAACCGGGCGACGAAGAGACGGTGTTGGCGGCGTCTGCGGCGTTCGAGAAGGCGCGGCCTTGGGCGCAGATCCGACCGATGGTGTCGTGAAACAAATCCCTCCCCCTTGATGATCCAAGGGGGAATTAAAGGGGGTTCAGACCACTGATTCGATATCGATTTGAGACTCCCATCGGTGAGGAACTAGCCAAAGAGCTCTTCACTTTCTGGGAACAGATATTCGGACCTGAAGACCCCGACATTCCCATCGGTGTCTTCCTCGGCGAAGAAGCCGACCATAACCGTCACGTCGTGCTTGCAGAACGCGATCGCGATGTGCTAGCGGGGACATGCGGCATCATGACACCGCGCGCCAACCCCGAGTTCGCAGGCATTGGCGAGGTCGCCACAAGACCGGATTACCGGGGGAAAGGCATCGCCAGACGGCTTTGTCGTCAAGTACTCGAGGAGTTCATCTCAAACGGCGGCGAAGCGGTATTCCTCGGCACCGAAAATCCCGACGCGGCGCGCATTTATCGACGCTTAGGTTGGCGCAAGATCGCGAACTCCACGGATTACGTCAACGTCACCACCGGCGACTCGCCCGAAGAATACCTAGCCGATTACTTCCGCAAACCTTCGCCTGTCAACATCGTCACCGGCGACGCCTCTCTCAGAGTACCCATGATCCCGCTTCTACTTACGCCGCACGACTGGCAAGTTCTCGACGGCAACCTCCCCACACCGGTGGTCTCCACTCGTTATGCCGAGCAGAACTCCTGCATGGGGCTATGTCGCAAGTACTACTATCTAGTCAAGCGCGACAATGCGGAGTGGTTCGCGGCGAAAACGAGCGACGGACGACTCGTCGGTATCGCCACGGGGTACATTGATGCTGACAACGTATGCCATGTTGATGGGTTCATCCATAAACGGTTCAACGATTCATACAAATCGTTGATAGATGCCGCCATCGAATGGGGTCGGGAGCGAAACGCGACTCGATTCGTGGCGCGGATTTGCGCGGAAGACGTTGAGAAACGAGCACTTTTCGGTGATTTTGGGTTCCGGACTGGACCAATCGACGGCACCTTCACCATCAGCGAACGCGAGGTGCCCGCGGCGTCGATGTTACTGGACTGACCCCCTCACGTAACAGCTAAACCTTCAATCCTGATCATCAAACTAGGGATGTGGACATTCAACTTTTCTCACTGTGTCGATACTATGCGGATCATCGTTCCCGATGCCTCATCAGGTAGCATCCGATCCATATAAACGCTATGACCGCCGCGAAAACGAAGACCCAGTGAAGATGCACGATTACGGCCAGGATTATGTTGATCAGAAATTCCATCACGATTGAACTATGAAGGATGCGCGGGCTGGCGCGGCGCGCGTCAGGACATCGGCAACGCGAAGCAGTTGGTCATGCTCCGCTTCGCCGTGCCAGCGGCGCATTGGGAGGCGAACTTCCAAAGCGCACAACCTGGGTGGGGCTTCGCCACGCCATTATTGAGCGTGGGCGTAGCTGGTGGGGGGAGGTTAAGCCAGAGTCCGGGTCAGTAGCCTCTGGTATTCCTTTGGCCCTTTTCCCAACGCCGGGCGTTCCGTTTGGTCATCTGCCCGGTTCTCACCTTCAGGAAACCGTTTCCGCCAGTTTGTTTGTTGTGTTCGCTCCGACGCCGCTTCGGGTTGTTGGTGATGCCCGTGTGCTTCGCGCCACCTCTCCCGTAGTACGTATAGCCGACTTTCTTGTTACGGTTCACCGTCTACTCTCCCAAGGGTTGGCTCATTCAAATTTGAGTTTGGATCATTCTAAGCGGGGCATGGCGCGTTGTCAACCGAGCGAATGGCTGCCGCTCTGCCGTGGTCTCCGAAAGCCCGCCACTGGGCCCGACAACAGGAGAAAGAGACACTGCCCACCCTAGAACAGCCGGAGAATCTTCTGCGAGGGCGGAGCGTCGCCCTGTCGGTGCTAGGTAGGCCCCGGTCTACAGTGCCAGAATGAACCTGATCTCAAAAGTTCTTGATTTTATCCAGTTTGGTGGACGTGCCTTACACGGTGCCACCATGACTCTTCGGCATAGCTAAATCGTATGTAGTCACCTTTCAAATGTATTACCATGCCTCGTTCACCATGTGACCAACGATTCCACGCGTGATGTTCAAGCGGAAAGGCAGACAATGTCCTGCAGTTCGGAGACGTGATCAACGACGTAATCCGGTGGTTGAAGGCCGTCGGAGAATAGCCGACCACGCCGAACCCACGCAGTTTTCATCCCGAAGCGTTTGGCTCCTTCGATGTCAGCTAATGGGTTATCACCTACGAACAAGACGTGTTCAGGAGACGCGAGACCGGTCAGATTTAACGCGTCGCGAAAAATCCTAGGGTCCGGTTTCTTGTAGCCAGCCGCTTCTGAAACGATGATGAACGGAGCGAGTTGATCTAGCCCTGCCGATTGGCAGGCGACCTGCTGACCAGTCGTGCTTCCGTTTGTAACAATGCCCCACGGTACTCCTCGCCGATTGAGGTCCGCGAGTAGACGGTTATTATCCGCGTCTGGTTCCACGTGTCGTTTCATCTCGGAGCGGTAATAAGGCAGCAACCGCTCCGGTTCGAGTCCCGCTTCGGGCCACTCGTCGGCCCACTTCGCGAACATTGCCGCCCGGTCGGCGTAGCCGTCTTCGTCCCACCGCACCATCCGAGCGACAATCTCATCCTGCGACATCGATGTCGCGTTCCGAAGATGTTCCTCGCAAAAGTTCTTAGCGAATCGAACGAATGCCGCCTCTCTATCGATGAGGGTGTTGTCTAGGTCGAAAAGTAAGCCGCGGATGCTTTTATCCAATGTTTCCTCCGATATCGAAGTATGCATCAATCGACCATTCTGCCCCTTTCGCAGGCGAAAGGGGTGCGAAAGAGCGAAGCGAATTTCGCGGGGTATGCCCAGGTATTGTCGACGCGGGACAAACCTTTTCGCCATAAGCGTGTAAGGTTTCGCCATCGCCCAAACACCCTTTCAACCAACTCTCTCACCGTCTCTCTTCACCGCCACGCGTATTACCGCAATCCTGATCACGTTGCAGTGCCGATCGAGAGCCGCGGCAGGACATCGGACATGGATGCCATGAGGGGTGGCATATTCGTGACCCTTGCGGGAGCATGACGGCATACTGAGATCTCTGAGATCCGGCTATCCTAATGGATCATCGCACCATGCTCACCATGAAATACGGACCCGCGCATCTTTCGCTAAAGCCTGCTCCAGCGTGGCGGTCTGCGCCTTCCGGCCCGGACACTCCGCCCCCGCCGCGAATCATGTCTCCTAGTCGCCAGATGACTGTAGGAGACGGTTGCCCGTCAGGCCCGAATAAATCGACTATCAGAACAGCGTCCCCCCGCCTTTCAATGTTGAAGACATCCTTCTGCCATACGAGTGCCCGGCTTCTTTCAGAGTCGGATCCTACAACTCGAAGACAGCCGTCTTCTTCGGTCAGGATTCCAGCAAGTTCGGCGGTGATCCTAGTCGGGATTCGTGGTGGATCTTCTGAACCGCAGGCAGAGCCGATGATCATCATCAACAGAGCCGACAGCGAGAGCAGGGCTGCACAGTTCAAATCTCACCTGTTTGCAAGACTTCCGGCGACGAAATCGCCGGAGGCAGTAATGTCTAGTTGAATATCAGATCCACGCATAAGATTCCAATGATTTGGTCGACCGGGCCGTAAACCGAGTTTGATCCTACCGAGGATATCGTAGTTCCGAAGGCTGTGTTGTTCCAGAAAAACGGTCCCCCGCTGTTGCCACCGTTTCTATGCAGATGATGCGTGGCCGGTGATGATGCAAGAGCTTCAAAACGCCACTTGAGCGGATACGAGCTGGGCGTACAATCCGCCGCGCGACAGTAATTGATCGTGCGTTCCTTGTTCGACGACCTCGCCGTTGTCGAGGACTAGGATGGTGTCGGCGTCGCGTATCGTCGAGAGACGGTGCGCGATGACGACCGTTGTCCTGCCGACCATCAATCGATCCAGAGCTTCTCGAACTGTCGCTTCGCTGATCGCGTCTAGGTGCGAAGTCGCCTCGTCGAGTATCAACACCGGGGCGTTCTTGAGGATCGCGCGAGCGATCGCGATTCGCTGTCGCTGACCACCAGACAGTTGCATCCCGCGTTCGCCGACTCGAGTGTCGTAGCCGTCAGGGAACGACTCGATGAAATCGGCGGCATTCGCCTGTCTCGCCGCATCTGCAACCTCGGCATCGGTGGCATCCCCGCGTCCAAGTCGGATGTTCTCGCGGATCGTGCTGTTAAAGAGATAGGTGTCTTGAGTCACCAGGGCCATGCGACCGCGCAGATCGTCGAGTTTGAACTCTTCCAGTCGATTGCCTTCCAACTCGATGGCTCCTCGATCCGGGTCCCAGAAGCGCATCATCAAATAGGCAATGGTAGTTTTTCCGGCTCCCGATCGACCGACGATGGCCACGGTCTTGCCCGAACCGATGTCTAGCGAAACGTCAACTAGCGCTTGCGGATCGCCCTCCGCGTAAGTGAACGCCACCTCTTCAAATTCGACCGAGGGAGTCGTAGCGGGTTTCACATCGGCGTCCGTAGACACCCCCGGGCCATCCTTGACCGGGACTGCCTCGTCGTGGATTGCGAGAATGCGCCGTGAAGCCGCCAGCGTCTCCATCATCTGCTTCATCGTACGTGCCAATTCAGTCACCGGACTGAACGATGCTAACGCAAGCACGCTGACCAATGGTAGGTGCGTGCGTTCCAGTTGACCATTCAGCACCAGCCACACTCCCATCGCCAAAACCGCAAGCCCGCCGATGCCCATCATCGCCTCGATGAAGCCGATCTGAAACGCTTGAGATTTCTGGAATCTCACAAGATGCCCGGCATAGTCCCAGCCCTTTTCCGCCAGTTCCTTGTTTCGGTCTCCGCCACGTCCAAACGCGGAGATTTCCCGCATACCTTGAATGCTGTCCACCATGTAAGCGTGAATATCGCCCATCCCGCCGCGTATTTCGTCGCCAAGACGTTCGATCCGTTCATTGGCAAAGTACGGACTTACCGCTACCGCAACTAGGAACGGAGCCAAAACCGCGGCGATCGGCCAGGAGATCACGAGCAGAGCCACGAGTAATCCACCCGGTATAAGAATCGCAACAATCATCGGCGAAACGGCGTGACCGAAGAAAAACTCCACAGTCTCAACATCACCACCCACGACGCTCACAAAGTCGCCGGAGCGTCGTCGCACCATGTACGCGGGCGCCAACGGTTCCAGCTTTTCGTACAAGTCGATCCGCATCTTCGCCAACAGCCGAAATGCCATGTCATGGGCCTGCCACGTCTCCAGATAGAACAGCAACGCAGACAACGGTGCCAACAGGCACACCGCAACTACTAACGTCGTTAACGGCTCATCGCGAAAGACCGCGCCGACCAACAGCGCAGTAAGCGCGCCGAGGATGATTACCGAGCCGTGATTGAGCATCCCAAGAGCGACGGTGACCAAGAACTGCCACCGCACAGGTCGCACCAGACCCAACAACCTCATCCACACCTGTAGGGATCGGATGTTGACTTCGTGGTGATGGTGGGATGTTCGATGTGTCGGCCCATGGTGGTGGTGCCCAGCCGAGATGCGAGGCAGTTCCGGCAAGTCGTCCGCCGACACATGATGCCTTGACACGTCTTGCGAGTCTGGGATTCGATCGCCAACATCCTCGTCCATCTGCTGCTTCATCAGGCTGGCATAGGTTCCATCGGCGGCCATCAACTCAGCATGCGCCCCGATCTCGACCGCTCGACCTTCATCCAACACCAAGATACGGTCGGCATTGATCACGCTTGACAGCCGATGGGCGATCACCAGCGTCGTGCGATTTTCCATCAACCGGTCCAACGCTTCCTGTATCACCGATTCATTCTCTGCATCGACGCTTGAGAGCGCTTCGTCTAGCAGCAAGATCGGAGCATTTTTCAGCAGTGCTCGTGCTATCGCCAACCTTTGGCGTTGGCCACCAGATAATCGAACCGCGCGTTCACCGACCACAGTATCGTAGCTCTGCGGCAAGCGCGAGATAAACTCGTGCGCGTTTGCGGCGCGTGCGGCATCCTCCAATTCGATCTGGGTAGCATCGGGTTTACCGAATCGCAGATTGTCAGCGACGGTTCCGTGAAACAGATACGTGTCCTGAGTGACGACCGAAATATTGTCTCTGATCGTGCTGAGCGGCAAGGTTCTCAAGTCGTGCCCGCCGAGACTTATCGAACCCTCTTGCGGGTCATAAAACCGGTACATCAACCAGACCAACGTCGATTTCCCAGCACCACTTGCTCCGACCACCCCGAGCGTTTCCCCTTGCCGCAACTCAAACGACACACTATCCAGCGCCGATCGATGTCCGCTTTCGTACCCGAATGTCACGCGATCAAAAGTCACTTCTGGACTGATGTCCGGCACTGGTCGGTCCGCAACCGAATCGGGTTCGACAATCGCTACGGGTTCATCCAGTATCCCGAACACGCTTTGAGCCGAAGAGACCGTCGCCATCCCTTGGTGATACAGATTCACCAGCTCACGCATCGGCCTGAAAACTTCGACCCCGAGCATGAGAACGATCAACAGTGGTCGTAGCTCCATATCGCCGTTGCTGACCCTGATAGCACCTACCGCGAGCGCAACCGCGGCACCCGTCGTCATGAACAAAATCGAAGTCCCGCTCGTGGCTTGGTTCGCGGCGACTACGCCCATCGTACGGCGGTAAAGATCATGGGCTCGCTGCGCCAACTCTTTGCCGCGCTCCTTGCTCTGTCCGAACGACTTCAGCGTCGCCAATCCCTGCACACTGTCCAAGAAATCTGAACCCAACTCGCCGTACGATTGCCGACGCCGATAACTGCTCTCCCGGTTCCACCGGTGGAAAAATGACGGCACCGTCAGCGTTGCTAACGCGAAAACAAGGAATATCAGAGCGATATAGATGTCGAGCGTAACCATGTATGCAAAAATGGCAATCGGCGCAATCGACGACACGATCATCTGCGACAGGTACTGACCAAAGAACGTCTCTAATCGCTCGATCCCCTCAACCAGCGTCAGCACCACATCGCCCGTTCGGTTCCGATCGGAGTAACCGGGACCAAGTTTCAGCAGCTGATCGTAGACATCGTGCCGCAACCCGATCTTGACGATGTTCGCAGTATGGTAACTAACCGCATTCTGCCAATACTGGAAAAGACTCCGTATGACGATTAGCGCCGCGATCGTCAGCAGCGGCATTGCAAGCGCAGAAAAACTTGCTTGCCCCGCGAGCACACGGTAGATCACAACACCCGAAACTGCTAAGCGGGATACGCCTGCGCCAACGGCGATCAAACCCAATAGCGCAGCGAAAACGATGCGGATCCTGACACCGCGGGTCAGTTCGAAGAGTCGCCAGTCGAAATACATGATCGATAAATCAGTCTAACCCGCAAACTCCGCGAAATGGTCCTTCAATCGCGGGTAGAGAAGGCGGTAACGCTCGTACGCCTCATCATAATCATCCTCCATCTCGGACCGCGGAGAGAACCGATCGATTGGACGAATCCACGCTTGGCATGCCTCTTTAACGGTGTCGAATCCGCCAGCACCCACTGCCGCCAAGACCGCGGCTCCGTAAGGCGCACCTCCTGACGGCCCTACTGTCACCACTGGCACACCTAGAACATCAGCCTGCATCTGGCGCCAAATCGCACTACGAGCACCTCCGCCAACCGCTACAGACTCGGTCGCATTGACTCCCAAATCACGCATCAACTCAAGCGAGTCCCTCAACGCAAATGTCACACCCTCCAAGACCGCTCGGACCAGATGTCCTCGCTCATGACCGGAGTGCAGACCCACGAATACACCCCTCGCGTTCGAGTCCGCATGAGGCGTCCGCTCTCCAGTCAGATACGGCAAAAACGTCAACCTTTCCGCGCCCGGCGGCACATCGTTAGCCTCGCCAATCAACTCCTCATACGACAATCCAACTCCGTCGGAACCTAGCAACACTCGCCTGAACCAACCTAACGCCGCACCTGCCGACAACACCACTCCCATCAGGTACCACATGTTCGGGACCGCATGGTTGAAAGAGTGTATACGCATATCCGGGTCCAAACGTGGCTGTCCGATCGGCGCGACGACTGCGCCCGATGTTCCGATAGAGGTCTGCATCGCTCCTGCCGCCACCACGCCGGAACCTACGGACGCAGCGGCGTTATCCGCGCCTCCGCCGACCACTGGAGTGCCCGCGCGTAGACCTAGCTCATCCGCCGCGCCGGAAGTCAGTCTGCCACTGATGCTTGCGGACCCAACGACTGGCGGAAGGATCGATGTATCGAGTTCCAACGCCTCGGCCATCTCTTCCGACCAACGACTATTCACAACATTGAACAAAAGCGTTCCTGCGGCATCCGACGGCTCCATCGCCTTCTCGCCAGTCATCAATAGCCGAATGTAATCCTTCGCTAAAAGAAGCGTCCGAATGTCATCGAACACCTCTGGTTCTGCATCGCGTACCCACAGCAGCTTCGGCGAGGTAAAGCCCTCGAGCGCCGGGTTGCCCACCATCCGACGCAACCCCGCATCGCCCACCTTGTCGGTGATGTATCGGCACTGAGCAGTGGTACGAACATCGTTCCAAAGTATCGCTGGCCTCAGCACATTATCCGCCTCGTCCAGCAGCACCGAGCTGTGCATCTGACCGGAAAGACCGATCGCCGCGACATCGCTCACACCAGCTTGCCCGCTAGCGGCACGAACCGCATTGATTGTGCCGGACCACCAATCAGATGGATTCTGTTCCGCCCATCCCGGTTGCGGCACCGATAGCTCTTGAGGCGACTCAGCATCGCCGACCACAGTTCCCGACTCATCCACGACCAGTGCTTTCACGGCTGTTGTGCCGATGTCGATCCCAAGATAATGCTGCGGCATGTCTTTCTCCTGTACGAAGGCTACGGCATATCATAGACCCCACGCGATAGGCAATCAGCGGCAGGCAATCACACAAAGGGAGTTCGGGCATGTATGTGGGTACCCAATACGGAGCGCGGCACGACACCGACATCAAGGTGCTGGCGCAGTTAGGTGTCGAGCACGTCGACGTGACGCCGAAAGAGCATTGGACTGAATGGACGGCCGACCTGCTCGCTTCGTATCGAGAGAAATACGCCAACTACGGCATCAACGTCGAGACGATGCACTCGCCACTCGGCTCCCGTGACGCCTTCAACAACGACATGACGTACCTCTTCCTCGACCCCAGCGACCCCGAAGTACGTGACAACAGAGAACGCGAACTCGACAGCCTCTGCGAAATCATTGGCATGGCATCCCAAGCCGGACTCCGGGGGCTGCTCTACAACATCACCATCCTCGGACACCTTCGGACGCCGCAGCGCTATGGTCGTGGTGGCGCAACCTTGTCGTCGTTCAAATACGCGGACCTAGACCAGTCATTGCCAGAGTTCGAGGGCGGAGCAGCGGATGCCGACACCATGTGGGAGCGCATCGACTACTTCCTATCGCGCATCGTCCCGGTAGCCGAAGAATACAAGGTCCAAATGGCCTGCCACCCGCAAGACCCGGGTATCAAAGACAACGAATACCGAGGGGTAGCCCGCGTCATGGGCACCGTCGAAGGTCTCAAGAAATTCGAAGCCATGCACGAGAATCCCTACCACGGCTTCAACTTCTGCCAAGGAACGATCTCCGAGATGCTCGAAAATCCCGGCGAGGAAATCTACGACATCATCCGCTACTTCGGTAGCCGCAAAAAGATCTTCAACGTCCACTTCCGCAACATCAAAGGCGGAGTCCTCGACTTCGACGAAGTCTTCCCCGACGAGGGCGACGTCGACATGCTCAAAGCCGCCCGAACCTACAAAGAAGTCGGCTATCCCTACATGCTCATGCCCGACCATGTGCCCGGCATCGACGGCGAAGAAGCGGGCCAAGTCGGCTTCGCATACTGCTACGGCTACATCCACGCCATTCTGCAAGCGGTGAATGCCGAGGACTGATGCCCCTTTCGTGAAACGAAGGGGGCGCGAACGAGCGGAGCAATGTGAGCGGGGAATGCCCCATCCTGTCCATCCTGAAAAATCCTGCCCATCCTAGTTCAAAATGCAATCCAAAGCCAAAACCGTAGAAGACTATCTCTCCGAACTTGACGACACCAGACGCGAATCCATCTCCACCGTCCGCAAAGTCGTCCTCGAAAACCTCCCCGACGGTTACGAGGAGATGATGCTCTTCGGCATGATTACCTACGCCGTCCCCCTCAGCATCGTACCCGACACCTACAACAAGCAACCCCTGATGTACGCCGCCCTAGCCTCACAGAAGCGCCACATGGCACTATACCTTACCAACGTATACGGCGACGAGTCAGTCGAGAATTGGTTCCGAGAACGCTACATCGCGACCGGCAAGAGGTTAGACATGGGCAAATCCTGCGTCCGCTTCCGAAAACTAGATGACCTGCCCCTCGACCTTGTTGGTGAAGCCATCGCCAAAACCCCCCTCGACGAGTTTGTTGAAATATACAAGCGCTCCAGAGAGGGCACACGGTCGAGATCGCGCGGGAGGCGCAAGTAAGGTTCGAGCGTCACTCGCGACGCGCCAGCACTAAAGGATGATCCTCAATTACCCCCTCAAACGTATCCTCGTATCCGCTAGAGGTCGAAAACACATCAATCACACGAAACCCAGCGTCCGCCAACATCACCAAGTACTCGCTCAACCCGTAGTTGCTCCAATACATCGTTACCCCATGGAAATCGTCCTCGGTGTACCCCTCCTCACTGGTGTGACTCAAAGTGCACAATAAGTATCCACCCGGCTTGAGCCAGCGATGGATCCTGCTGAACAAGCTCAGGTGTTCGTCTCTGGGGATGTGGAAGATCGAATAGAACGCTACGACAGCGTCGAAGCTCGCTGGTTCAAACTCGACCGACATCACGTCATCACATACAAACTTGCCTGTCGGCACATTCTCCCGCGCTCGACTGATCATTTCACGCGACACATCCACCCCCGTCACGTAGTAGCGATTGGCCAGCGACCTTGCAATTGGAACACCAGTACCGCAACCGATATCAAGCACCGCGGCACCTTCCTCCAATCGATCCAATAACCCACGAATCTCAATCCCCGGCTCAACTCTCCGAGACTCGCCGTACGCATCCGCGCACACGTCGTAACTACGTCGCACAAGCGCTCGATAATCAACTTCAGGGTTGTTGGCTGGCATCATTGTCGGCTGACGATCTGATGTATGCTGGGAATTGAGACCCGCCCTTGGCGTATCTCAATTGGTCGGAGGGAGACATTGCACTCGTTCCTATTTTGTCCCGTAAAGGTGTCGCTTGGATACGCCGCCAATTACGCTTGTCAGGCGACCTCCAATCATCCCCAATCGTAACCGCTTGGTTATCGTCATTGACAGTCAACCTGTTCCGCATTTAACGAGGTACGCACAGCCCCGGCGGATGAACCTAACATCCCTTATGAAGTGGCAAACAAGGAGGAATCGACCATGAACTTCGACCCCGAAACCCATATTGACGCCACAACCCGCACCGTTACTCCCCACGACCGCGACGGCAAACCCGTTGCCCACGTCACCGTCTCACGTACCTTCGACACCCGCATCGACGACCTCTGGGACGCTGTCACAAACCCCGACCGCCTCCCAAGTTGGTTCACGAACGTCACCGGCGATCTCCAACTAAACGGCCGCTATCACGTCCAGGACAACGCAAGCGGCACCATCACCACGTGCGAACCGCAATCACACATCGCCCTCACATGGGAATTCGCCGGAGACACCAGCTGGGTTGAACTCCAATTCGCCAACGAAGCACCCGACCAAACACGCCTAACCCTCACTCACACCTCCATTCTGTCGGATTTTTGGGACACCTACGGCCCCGGCGCCACCGGCGTGGGTTGGGAGATGGCCTTCCTAGGACTCGCACTCTACACATCCGATCCCAACTTCGAAAAGCCAGACGAAATGGAGTTCGCAACCTCACCCGAAGGCATCGCCTTCATCACTGGCAGCAGCAACGCATGGGCAAAAGCCGCCATCAACGCCGGCACCGACCCCGAAAAAGCCCAATCCGCCGCAAACCAAACAACCGCCTTCTACACCGGTCAACCCTCGTAGCCACCCTCCCCTTTCGCGAAGCGAAGGGGGGCGCGGAGCGAAGCGAACGCAGGGGGATGTCCGCCGTCGATAAAACAACACCTACCCATCCTTCCTATCATTCATAATCATTCACATCCTAGTTCAAAAACACGAAACACCTTTTAACACAAGGACCACCATGAAAATCCTCGGTATATGCGGAAGCCTCCGCAAAGAGTCTTGGAACCTCAAACTTCTCAAGAACATGCTTGAGATAACCGCGACCAAAGGCGTGGACACCACAATCTTTGACCTCAACAGCGTCCCGATGTTCCACCCAGACGTTGAAGCTCAGGGAATACCGGCCGAAGCCGAAACATTCCGTGACGCCGTTCGAGAAGCAGACGCCGTAATCATCGCCTGCCCCGAATACAACGGATCGATGACCGCAACCCTCAAAAACGCCATCGAGTGGCTGTCTCGTCGCGGCAACCTCTTAACCGGCAAGATCTTCTTCATCATCGGCACCGGACCCGGCCGCTCAGGCTGCCCCCGAATGCACATGCACGCCTCATACAGCATCGAATCAGAAGGCGGCCACGTCCTACACCAACCACGAGTCCTCCTACCCCACGTCGCCAACTTTATGGATGAAGCCGGCAACATCACCGCCCCAGAGGTGACCACCCTCCTAGACCAAGCCGCTGCCGTATTAGTCGACTACACAAAACGCCTGACCGACGCTGATTGAACACAAAAAAGCAAAGCATGACCGAACGAGCAAAGGGAAACCTCACTAGGCCGATCTACCCGGTGCCGGACTTTGTCGCGGACGCACTCACCGAGAACGGCCTTAAAGATGCCTATCAATCCAGACCCGCTTACCAACAGAACGACTATATCGGCTGGATAGAACGCGCCAAACGTCCCGAAACCAAACTCAAAAGACTGAACCAGATGCTCGACGAGTTACGCACCGGCGGCGTATACATGCGGATGGACCACCCGCCAAGCCGCCGCTCCTAACTATGTAGCTCCTACCGGGCGGATAGACCCATCGAGTCGTATACAGCCGCGCAGTCGATATGACGACGAAGATGCGCGGCCAGCTTGTCAAACTCGGCATCTTGAGAAAACGTCGCTGGCTCAGCCGTACGCTCGATCCCCTTCATCCGCGCCAAATTGTTGACCACGCGCTCAGCGAACTCCTCGTTCTTGAACAAATCGTGCATGTACGTTCCGAACACCTGACCGGAGCTGTCCAAGTATCCAACAGCGCGATCCGCTCCGACAGATTCCAACGCCCTTCTTGCGCCACCACCAGATTCGCTAACTCCAACGTGAATCTCGTAACCCGACACCGTTACTCCACTTGCCCCCGCAAGAACTCCGCTGTCGGCAACCACCGAAGCATCAGTCCGCACAGTCACTTTTTCGCCCGCAAACTCCGTATCAACATCGAGAATACCCAGACCCGAAACCTCGAGTCGGTCGGACTCGATACCAAGCGGATCGCGGATCGTGTGTCCGAGCATCTGCAACCCACCACATATACCCATCAACACGCGACCATTCCACAGATGGCGCCTGATTCGTCCCTCAATGCCCGATGTTCGAACAAAATCGAGATCGGCAACCGTCACCTTGGATCCCGGCAATATCACGAGATCCGGATTACCAAATTTGGACGCCTCGCGAACGTACCGAAGACGAACCCCGTCAATTCGAGCCAGCGGATCAAACTCATCAAAATTGGCAATCCGCGGCAACCCGATCACCGCGATCTCAACCCGGTCGTCGTCAGCACCAGAATCAGACATCCGCGCCTCCACCGGTGCATCCTCTTCTGGCACATACACGTCCGTCAAATACGGCACAACACCAATCACCGCCACGCCCGTCAGTTGCTTCAACTGCTCCAGACCCGAACCCAGCAGACTGACATCCCCACGGAATTTGTTGATGATGAACCCTTTGACCAACGCACGTTCCTCATCGCTGATCAAAGCATTCGTTCCGTAAAGCGAAGCGAAAACGCCACCCTTGTCGATGTCGCCGATGATGAACACCGGACAATCCGCATACAGCGCAACCGCCATGTTGACGATGTCTCCAGCCCGCAAATTGATCTCAGCTGGACTCCCCGCACCCTCAATCACCACGATGTCAAATCGAGAGCGCAACGAGTCGAGCGAATCCTTGATGTTCTGCCAGAGCGTCTCTCGCCGCGTCATGTATTCACGAGCGTGGAGTTGACCGGCCATCTTCCCCATCGACACCAGTTGCGCGGTCGAATTCCCTTCCGGTTTAATCAGCACCGGATTCATCTCTACCTCAGGTTCGATCCTCGCCGCCTGAGCTTGCACCACCTGCGCCCGGCCGATTTCAAGTCCGTCAGGTGTAACCCCGGAGTTGCGCGACATGTTCTGCGCCTTGAACGGCGCGACCCGATAACCGTCTTGCGCGAAAACCCGACAGAACCCAGTCACCAACAAGCTCTTACCCACAGAAGAGCCAGTACCCTGCAACATCACCACATTCCCCATCGGTCGGGCGTTATCGCTTCGATTTTCAACTTCGTCCACAGGATGTAAAAGCTAACCCCTTCGTTTAGTGTGTCAGGTATATAACGGCCAGGGTGGTTGACGGTTTGTTTTGTAGGGGTTATACTTTGGGGTTACCCGCTGAGAGAATCATGTGTTTCTGCTTGGTTTGAATTGGTGGGTGCACCTTTAAAGTTGAATATCGATTCCGCATTCTCCGAGAACCGGAGCAAGCCGATTCATGAAGATGGATCAAGCTACTAAGGGCACACGGGGGATGCCTTGGCGCTAGAAGCCGAACAAGGGCGTAGTGAGACTGCGATAAGCCACGGTCAGCCGTCTGGCAGGCTAAGCCGTGGATTCCCGAGTGGGGAAACCCGGGGCCGCGCGTTCGCGCGCGGTTCCATCTCGTTAAGAGAGGGTAAGCGGGGGAACTGAAACATCTAAGTACCCCGAGGAAAGGAAATCAACCGAGACTCCCTTAGTAGCGGCGAGCGAAACGGGAAGAGCCCAAACCGGGTGTGACTAAACGGCCCAGGAGCTTACGTCACACGGGTGTTGCAGGGCTCGATGTGGAGGCTGCCTGTGGGCTTCCGAGGAGTTACAAAGCGCGACGATAGCTGAGCAGCACTGGAAAGTCTGGTCACAGAGGGTGATAGCCCCGTAGGCGAAATTGTCGTGCCTCCTTGATCGAGTACCTGAGTACGGCGGGACACGTGAAATCCTGTCGGAATCTGGGGAGACCACTCTCCAAGGCTAAGTACTTCTAGCGACCGATAGCGAACCAGTACCGTGAGGGAAAGGTGAAAAGCACCCCAAGCAGGGGAGTGAAAGAGAACTGAAACCGTGTGCCTACAAACCGTTGGAGTCTGCCTACGGGCGGATGACAGCGTGCCTATTGAAGAATGAGCCAGCGAGTTACTTTGCGTGGCGAGGTTAAGGCGTTCAGCGCCGTATCCGAAGCGAAAGCGAGTCTGAACAGGGCGTTCAGTCGCGTTGAGTAGACCCGAAACCGTGTGAGCTACCCATGGCCAGGCTGAAGCGAAAGTAACATTTCGTGAAGGGCCGAACCCGTTTACGTTGCAAAGTGATGGGATGAGCTGTGGGTAGGGGTAAAATGCCAAACGAACACGGAGATAGCTGGTTCTCCCCGAAATGCATTTAGGTGCAGCGTCAGGAATTACTTCGCGGAGGTAGGGCTCTGATTGGGCTAGGGGGTGAAGAACTTACCAAACCCTGTCAAACTTCGAATACCGCGAAGGGTACCCTGGCAGTGAGACAGTGAAGGATAAGCTCCATTGTCGAAAGGGAAACAGCCCAGATCGCAAGCTAAGGCCCCTAAGTGAGTGCTAAGTGTTAAACGAGGTGGGGGCGCCCAGACAGCCAGGAGGTTGGCTTAGAAGCAGCCATCCTTTAAAGAGTTCGTAACAGATCACTGGTCGAGGGCTCCCGCACGGAAAATAAACGGGGCTCAAGCACTTCGCCGAAGCTGCGAAAGACGCGTTCGCGCGTCTTGGTAGGGGAGCGTTCCCAGCCGCGTCGAAGCGTCATCGTGAGGTGGCGTGGAGTGCTGGGAAGTGAGAATGCTGGCATGAGTAGCGTCAATGCCGGTGAGAATCCGGCACGCCGAAAGTCCAAGGTTTCCTACGCAACGTTGATCGACGTAGGGTAAGGCGGCCCTAAGGAGTAGCCGAACGGCGAATCCGATGGATAGCTGGTTGAAATTCCAGCCCCGCCCCAGGACCGATTGAGACGCAGGAGGGACGCGGATTGGTAAGCGATGCATACCAGTGGATATGGTGTGTCGCCGCCCGTAGGCCAGCGCCGCGAGTTAAAATGCGCGGTGCGTTAAGAGCAGAGGGGTGGTGGGACCTTAAGGTACGCCTCGAGGAACGTCGCTGCGCCTATGCCGCCAAGAAAATCTCCGACGTCGAGGTTCTGCGGCGACCGTACCGCAAACCGACACTGGTGGACAGGGGTAAAAGCCCCAAGGCGTTCGAGATAACCATCGTTAAGGAACTCGGCAAATTAACCCCGTAACTTCGGGATAAGGGGTGCCGATGGCGTATACGCGTTTATACCGCGAAAAGCGTTGTCGGCCGCAGAGAACCGGCTCAAGCGACTGTTTACCAAAAACACAGGTCTGTGCCAAAGCGAAAGCTGATGTATACAGGCTGACGCCTGCCCAGTGCTGGTAGGTTAAGGAAGGGGGTGAGAGCCTCTGACCGAAGCCCCGGTAAACGGCGGCCGTAACTATAACGGTCCTAAGGTAGCGAAGTCCCTTGTCGGGTAAGTTCCGACCCGCACGAATGGCGTAACGACTTGAGCACTGTCTCAACGATGGACTCGGTGAAATTGCAGGACCCGTAAAGATGCGGGTTACGCGCGGCAGGACAAATAGACCCCGTGGAGCTTTACTGCAGCTTGACATTGGTTTGAGCTCAGGGATGTGTAGTAATAGGCGGGAGACTTCGAAGCGCAGGCGCCAGCCTGCGTGGAGTCAACCATGAAAGACCGCCCTTTTCTGCGTTTGAATCTAACCGTTTCTGGAACAGTGTCTGGTAGGCAGTTTGACTGGGGCGGTCGCCTCCTAAAAGGTAACGGAGGCGCACAAAGGTCACCTCAGGCTGGATGGAAATCAGCCTCAGAGTGTATTGGCATAAGGTGGCTTGACTGCGAGACCAACAAGTCGAGCAGGGACGAAAGTCGGTCAAAGTGATCCTACGGTTCCGAGTGGAAGGGCCGTAGCTTAACGGATAAAAGCTACCCCGGGGATAACAGGCTAATCTCCCCCAAGAGATCGTATCGACGGGGAGCTTTGGCACCTCGATGTCGGCTCGTCGTATCCTGGGGCTGAAGAAGGTCCCAAGGGTCGGGCTGTCCGCCCGTTAAAACGGCACGCGAGCTGGGTTCAGAGCGTCGTGAGACAGCTCGGTCTCTATCCGCCGTGCGCGCAGGACATTTGAAGGGAGCTGATCCTAGTACGAGAGGACCGGATTGGACGAACCTCTGGTGTGCCGGTTGTAGCGCCCGCTGCACCGCCGGGTAGCCACGTTCGGAAGGGATAAGCGCTGAAAGCATCTAAGCACGAAGCCCACCCTGAGATGAGATGTCCCATCCTGTTAAAGGAGTAAGACCACCGGGAGACTACCGGGTAGATAGGCCGTAGGTGTAAGCGCAGCAATGCGCTCAGCTGAACGGTACTAATCGGTCGAGGGCTTGACCATTAAATATCTTCATGAATCGGCTCGCGCCGGTTGGGAGAGAATGCGGAATCGATTTCAATGACATGTTCGGCAGACGTGTCTTGGGTCAACACATGCGTTGCGGGGTGGAGCAGTGGTAGCGCGTCGGGCTCATAACCCGAAGGTCGCAGGTTCGAATCCTGCCCCCGCTACCAGCACCGACGCCCGAATCCAAAGCGAACCGTCGAAACAAAACCAAATATCGCAAAGCCCTTTGGTGATTAGAGCGCGATGGAACCACCCGTTCCCATCCCGAACACGGAAGTGAAACGTCGTAGCGCTGACGATACTGCACTGTGAGGTGTGGGAAAATAGGTCG
>DAOUJE010000059.1:0-14691 GCA_034423055.1 Dehalococcoidia bacterium
GCGGACGGAAAAGTGAATATGACCGCGGCGTTTGATCCGGATCTCCCGGCTCCTTCGGCGCGTACCGCCATTGGACAGATAATCGAAGTCTTGTCTAAGGAAGGTGTCGTGTCTGCGGATGACCTTATGAGTCCGCTTGAGGTTGCACCGTTGCGCCAACGGTTCTATCAGGAAGTTTCGCAGTGGACGTGGAACCTGCAACAAGGGCAAGACTTGGCGTACAGGCAAGCGGTGTTGAAGCATCTGATCCGCGTGATATTCACTTGGATACTCAAGGAAGAGTCGATAATCCCGCCAGAGATATTCGAGTATGCGTACTCTGCGAACTACCTTGACGATGTCGAAGCCTATCACGCCGAGATGCTGAGTTTTTTGTTCCACGAGCGTCTCAATGTCGTGGACGAGCAACGCAGCCAGCACCCGATCGAGGCGTTGAACGAGATTCTCGACCAAGCTCCTTTCCTGAATGGTTCATTGTTCGCAAGGAACGGTGACGATATAGAGCTTGATGTTTCTTCCGAACTTTATTGGAACAGCGATGAGGATAATCCCGGTCTCTTTACAATCTTCTCTCGCTATCACTGGACTACGGACGAGCACCGTCCAGGCGAGAGCGAGCAAACGCTTGATCCGGAGTTGCTGAGCAACCTATTCGAGCAGTTGATTACACCGACGGAGGAAGGAAGGGATCCGCCGCCGCGTCAGCCTCGTGGGACGTACTACACACCGGCAGATGTAGCCGACGAGATGGTGAAGGATGCGTTGACCGCAGCGGTTAGAGATTACGCGCCGTCAGGTATCACCGATGGGCAATTGCTCGACATTTTCGGAGACCCAGACACATCACTGCCGGATATCGACGAAGTTGCCAAGTCGAAACTGGCTAACCGCATTCGCGAATTGCGAATATTCGATCCAGCGGTCGGTTCGGGCGAGTTCTTGTTCAGTTGTTTGATTGCATTGAGGACCGCACTGAACAAACTGAATGGTGTCCACGCCAACGCGGCGCGTGAAATCATCAAGAATCAGCTCGCAGGGCAGGATATTAACGCGCTGGCGACGCAGGTAACAAGATTGCGTTTGTTCATCGCTATCGAGTCGGCGGAGAAGGGCAATCCGTCCCACGAGCCATTGCCGAATTTGGAGGCGCGGATAGTTTGCGCCGACACTCTTGAGACGATTGCGGATCCGAATTGGCAGATGGACCGTCCTGGCTCTATAGGCGACAGTGCTCCAGAATTTGCGGTTTCTCTTGCCGAACTGGCGCGGAATCGCAAGAGGTGGTTTGACGCGCATTCTGAAGAAGAGAAATCGCAGATTCGCGCTAAAGATGATGAGTTGCGCCGCAAGCTCAGATCGTACCTTGTAGAAAACGGCAACGAGACGGTAACCAGTCCGGAACTCAAGGGCTTCGTCGAGTATCCGCTGCTCAGTACTGATTTGATCCCGGCGCGAACAGATCCGCGCATGTTGTTCTACGAGCCGGAACGCGTCGGCTTCGACATCGTGATCGGTAATCCGCCTTATGAACGACTTTCAAGGTCGGTAGACCAAGACCAGAGAAACAGACTAATCGACAAAAAGGGGTTCAAGACCACGAACGTCAACGATTTGTATACGCTCTTCTGCGAAGTGGGCTTGGCGTTGGCGAGGCAAGACGGTGGAGTTGTGACGATGATCGTGCCGTTGTCGATAGCGTTCGGACAACGGCAACGTACGATTCGGGAGATTTTCGAGAGTCGTTGCGCGAGGATCGATCTGCGGCACTACGATAATCGTCCGGATACGACTTTCAACCTGAGCCCAACAGTGAAGTCTCCAGACAACCGTCAGAGAACCACAATCGTGACTGCGGTAGTGGGTGAAGTTGCTGGAAGGGAAATAAGAACTTCCGGGCTTCAAAGTTGGCGTTCCGAGGAGCGTCCCGAGTGCCTGAAACAACGCTGGAATACTGAGGTACCTGATCTTTCATCGTTCGATGATCGACAGATAACAGCCCAATGGCCGCGCATCCCGACGAGGAACGTCGCCGAGTTGATTGAAGCCGTATCGCAACAGAGTATCCGCGTATCGAGTTATGCGAGCGAACAAGGTCGAAACCTAGCATTTCCGAGAACGGCGTACCACTTCATCAGCACGATCCCAGAAGGCGCGGTAGCACCGCGAACCGAAACGGTGTTCACAGTTGAAAGCGATGATGATCTTCGGTTGATAATGGCTACCCTGAACGGGCACGTCGCTTATGCGTGGTGGGCCGCGTTTGGTGATGGATTTCATGTAAAGATATCAGACCTAACGTCCGTCACCGTTCCGAACGCCTGGATCAAAAAGCCGGAATACGCAATTGAGTTGGGACAACGATTACTTGATGTGATGCCGAACTGCGTCGTTGAAGCAAAGCAACAAGGCGGTACATGGCGCAACATAGATTTTCATACCTATGCGCCAGACTTGATCGAAGAGTTAGACCGACTTCACATCGAAGCTCTCGGCATTGAAGTGGAGCCGCTCCTTACGCATCTGAAGATTATGCGTTCAAGTAGTAGCTGGGATTTCGGCGATACGGTTTAGTAGGACAAGGTGATGCCAGATGCCGGCATTTGTAGTTTCAGCACCATCTGAGTCGCGGCGGTTGATCCGTCGTCGGCGTTGGAATTTGTTCCGTGGGATCATGGCGTTGATTACGGTTTGGGCGATCGGCGCGGTTGGTTTCAAGGTGATCGAGGGTGGCGATTGGACGTGGATGGATGCGGCGTATATGGCGGTGATCACGATGTCGACGGTGGGTTTCGAGGAGGTGCGGCCGCTGAGCGAGACGGGTCGGGTATTTTCGATGGCGATCATTGTCACTGGTGTGGGAGCATTCGCTTACACGTTTGCGACGCTGGGGGAGCAGCTGATATCGGGTCAGCTGGTGTCGAATCTGCGGCAGCGTGGGACTGAGGCGATGATGCGGCGGATGCGTGGGCATCACATCGTGGTAGGTTACGGCGATACGGGTGCGGTTGTGGCTGCTGAGCTGAACGCGTTGCAAAAGGAGCGTGTGGTGGTTGTGGATTCTGACGGCGAGAAGATTCGGGACGCGTCGGAGGATGGATTTGTGGGGATTCATGGGGATGGCGGACAGGATGAGGTGTTGATCAAGGCGGGGATTACGCGTGCGAAGAGTCTGGTTTGTACTGTTGCGCCGGATTCGGCGGCGCTGATGACGGTGTTGTCGGCGCATGTGATCGCTCCGGATGTGGAGATTGTGGCGAAGGCGACGTTGCCGGAGTCGGAGCCGAAGTTGATTCGTGCTGGAGCTTCGAAGGTGATATCGATGCATCACATAGCGGCGAGCCGGATTGTGGACGAGATATTGGGCGTGACGGATGCAGACGGAGAGGATTTGAACAGGATTGAGGTGGAAGGCGGTGTTGTTCCGTTAGAAACGGGCGAGGTGATAGTGGTTGGCGGTGGTCCGTATTGCGATAAGCCGATTGGGGAGTCGATGGTGATTTCTGACAGCAAGGCGGACGTGGTTGCGATCAAACGGGGCGAGACGGGAGAGTTAGTGGATGCAGAAGACGACACGGTTCCGCGCGCCGGAGACCGTCTGATATTGGTGGGCACGCCGGACCACGTCGAGGACGCGGTCCAGACGTTGATGAAGGCGCAAGAGTAGCCTTTTAGGCGACGGGTTGGCGTTGTTTTTGTAGGGCTTCGCGACCTGCGTTCAGGGTTTCGATGATGCTTTCGGTGTCGAATACGCAGCCGCCCCAGATTCCGCCGGATGCGGCTTGGAGTGCGGCCCAGAGTTTGGAGTCGTCGGGCAGTTGGGGGTGTGGTTCTAGTGAATCCGGTGTTGGTCGAGATTCGAGTTCTTTCGTGCCCCAGTCTTTGCCTTGATAGGTGTCGCCCTCCCCTACTAGGTTTATGGAGCCGGTGAGGTTGTTGCGGTCGATGATGATCTCGACTAGGTCGCCTTCCCGGACGCGTCCGATTGGTCCTCCGGCAAGGGCTTCTGGTCCGACGTGTCCGATGCAGGCGCCGGTTGAGACGCCGGAGAAACGTGCGTCGGTGATGAGTGCGACGTGTTTGCCGTAGGAGAGGTGTTTGAGCGCGGCGGTGATCTGGTAGAGCTCTTCCATGCCGGTGCCGAGTGGTCCGCCGCAGTTGACTATCATGATGTCACCAGCTTTGATCTTGTAGCCCTCGTCGCGGGTCTTGATGGCTGCGATGGCGTCGCGTTCGGAGACGAAGACGCGGGCGTTGCCGGTGTTGCGGTATACACCATCGTCGTCGACTACGGTGGGATCGATTGCGGTGGATTTGATGACGGAGCCGTGCGGCGCGAGGTTGCCGCGCGGGAATGTGACGGTGCTGGTTAGGCCTTTGGACTTGGCGCGGTCGGCGGACATGATGATGTTGTCGGGGTTTACGCCGTCGACGTTTCGGAGGTAGTTGCGCATGTCTTGGCGGCGCTCGGAGTCTTCCCACCAGTCGAGGTTTTCGTCTAGGGATTGTCCGGTGGCGGTCAGGACGGAAGTGTCAAGGAGTCCAAGGTCGCGGAGGTGGAGCATCACTTCGGGGACGCCACCTGCGGCGTAGAGTTGCGCGGTGGGGTGTCCGATCGGTCCATTGGGGAGGACGTCTACGATGCGGGGGACCTCGTCGTTGACGCGTTGCCAGTCGTCAACGTCCATGCGGTGTCGGCCTGCGGCGTGTGCGATGGCTGGAGTGTGTAGGAGCAGGTTTGTGGAACCGCCGCAGGCGGCGTGAACGACCATGGCGTTTTCAAATGCGGCGTCGGTGAGGATGTCAGAGGATTTGATGCCGCGGTTTTCTGCCATGACTAGGGCACGGGCGGAGCGCACGGCGACGTCGAACCATGCGGGTGTGCCGCTAGGCGAGAGTGCGCCGTGAGTGATAGCGAGTCCGAGTGCTTCGGATACGACTTGGGATGTGCCGGCGGTGCCTAGGAACTGGCATCCGCCTCCAGGGGAGGCGCAGGCGCGGCATCCGACGTCTTGGGCGTATTCGAGCGTGACTTCGCCTTGTGCAAATCGAGCACCGATGGACTGGATCATGCCGGCATCTTCGCCGGTGTTGGGAGCTAGGGTGACGCCACCGGGGACGACTACGACGGGTTTGTCGCGGAGGCCAGCGACGGCCATCATCATTGCGGGCAAGCCTTTATCGCAGGATGCGATGCCCATTACTCCGCGGGCGGTGGGTAACGATCGGGCTTGGCGACGGAAGACCTGTGCGGCGTCGTTCCGATATGGGAGCGAGTCCATCATTCCGGTAGTGCCTTGGGTTCGTCCGTCACAGGGGTCGGAGCAGAAGGTTGCGAAAGGCAGGCCATTGAGGCGGTCGAACTCCCCGGCTGCGGCCTTGACCATAGATGCGAGTTCGAAATGTCCGGTGTGCAGGCCTAGGGCTACTGGAGTGCCGTCTTCTTCTCGTAGTCCGCCGGCGGTAGCGAGGATGATGAATTGCTTCCGCATCAGTTCGGCGGGATTCCAACCCATCCCAGCATTTTGGGTCATGCCGAAGTGGTCACCGCTGGGGCTGTTGGTGAGGAAATCGGCGGTGAATGGCAGGACGCCCGCCGGACCGTCGGCGCGTGTTCGGATCTCTCGAATTTCGGCGCTTTGATCGGTGCCCAGAATGTCCTCGGGGGTGAGATCAATGGTCTTGTTTCTTCCGTTTTTGTTGGTCATGGCGGAGGTCTCGAAGTGGATGTCTGGCGAATTTGTGATACCGTCTCAGTTTGGGTTTACGCCTGTATAATCGTTTGGCGAAAGTATAGAAGATGCACTGGATAAGGGTTTTGGCGTATCCCCACCGCTCTGCCCCTCTGGATACCCGCCTGCGCGGGTATGACAGGGCTTGTAGATTCCGGCTTTCGCCGGAATGACGGAGTTACAGTGGAAGGCGCATCTTCCGTGAAGGCGTGAAGCTGGATTGACAGAGCCGATTCTGAAGGTTGAGGACGCGGTTTGCGCGTTCGGGGGATTGCGCGCGGTTGACAACTGTTCGTTCGATATTGAAGCGGGAACGATAACGGGTTTGATTGGACCGAATGGTGCGGGGAAGTCGACGATGTTCAATCTGATCACGGACATGGTGCCGTTGCAGAGTGGGCGGATCATTTTCGATGGGCACCGGTTGGATGGGATTCCGCCCCACTCGGTGGCACGGCGAGGTGTGGCTCGGACCTTTCAGATACCGGGCGAGTTGGGTCGGATGACGGTTTTGGAGAATCTGGCGCTGGTTCCTGAAGGACAGATCGGCGAGGCGATGTTTACGTCGGTGTTCGCGCCTCGGTTGGTGAGGCGACAGGAAGAGCGGATACGGGAGCAAGCGCGTGAGGTTTTGAGGTTGTTGCAGTTGACGCATCTCGAGGATGAGTTGGCAGCCAATCTTTCGACGGGGCAGAAGAAGCTGCTGGAGATTGGGCGGGCGTTGATGGCATCGCCGAAGCTGGTGTTGCTGGATGAGCCGGCGGCGGGTGTGAATCCGACGTTGATGCAGAACATCGTTCAGACGATTAAGAATTTGAGGGACGAGCAGAGTATCACGTGGGTGATCGTCGAACATGATGTTCCGCTGATCATGGAGATGTGCGATTCGGTGATCGTGATGGCGGAGGGGAAGGTGATTGCGCATGGGACGCCGGAGGATGTTCGGAGCGATGCGCGGGTGTTGGAGGCGTATCTTGGAGGGATCGAGGCGTGAGTACGGCGATTGCTGAGAATGGGGTTGCTGAAAACGGGGGCGCTCCTGCGCTTGAGATCGCTGATCTGGAGGCGGGATACGGGCCGACGTTGATTGCTCGGGGGATTTCGATTGTCGTGAATAAGGGGGAGATGGTAACGATCATCGGGCCGAACGGTTCGGGGAAGTCGACGACGATCAAGGCGATATTTGGGTTGGCGGATGTTTCGGGCGGGTCGATACGGTTGCATGGCGAGGACATCACCGGGGAGCGTGCGGATAGGTTGATTGCGATGGGTATCGGGTATGTCCCTCAAGCGGGGAACATCTTTCCGACGTTGTCGGTTCGTGAGAATGTGGAGATGGGGGCGTTTACCTTGGACGGAGATCTGGACTCGCGGATTGAGAAGGTACAGGAACTGTTTCCGCTTTTGAGAGAGCGGTGGAAGGGGAACGCAGGGAATCTTTCGGGCGGCCAAAGGCAGATGTTGGCTTTGGCGCGGGCTTTGGTGGCGGAACCGAGCGTGTTGCTGTTGGATGAGCCGACTGCGGGGTTGGCGCCGCAGATTGTGGATCAGGTCTTGGGGCAGATTCGTGAGATCAATCAGAGCGGGGTTTCGATCTTGCTGGTTGAGCAGAACGCGATCAAGGCGTTACGGCATAGCGACCGGGCGTATGTTTTGGCTCGTGGGCGGAACTTCTTCGACGACACTGCTGATGGACTGTTGAGCAATCCTGATATCGGTCGGGTCTTCTTGGGACTAGGCGGAGTGGATGAGGAGGAATCGGATGGTTAACGTCGGAGACCGGTTGTCGATGATTTTTAACCGGAACGCGATCCGGGACGCGGTGATTTCGGTTGTGGGTGAACGCGGGTTGATGGTTATCGAGCGATCGGCGTTAATCGCGGTCGGCGGACTGGCTGTTTGGGCGTTAATTTGGCAATTAGACCTGACGGTGAACGGATTGTTAGTGGGTTCGGTATACGCATTAGGGGCTGTGGGGTTGTCGTTGGTGTATGGGAATTTGCATCTGCCGAATATTGCGCACGGGGATTACATGACGTTGGGTGCGTTCATTGCGCTGTGGGTGTTTACTTCGGTACTGCCCGAGGTTTGGAGTTTGAATTCGGTTGGGCCGTTTACGTTCAGCTACACGTTGTTTATCGCTTTGCCGATTGGGGTTTTGTTTGTAGCGGTCTTTGCGGTGGTGGTTGATCAACTGGTTTACCGGACGATGCGTAGGCGAGGCGCGTTGCCGGGGGTGATGGCATTGGCGTCGTTAGGAGTGGCGATTGCGTTGCGGGGTTTCATTCAATACATCTGGGGGACCGAGGTGGAGCATTTCCCCCGTGAATCGAAGAAGTTTTTCATCTGGACCGTCGATCTTTTTCATCTGCAAGATGTGATTGTGCGGGTGCCGCCGGACATGATCTTCGTGGCGGTTGCGGCGATTGTGCTTACGCTGGCGACTTATCTGTTCTTGAACATGACGAAGTGGGGGAAGGCGATGCGGGCGGCGGCGGACAATGAGGACTTGGCGCGAGTGACGGGGATTGACGTGGAGCGGACTAATCTGTTGACGTGGGTGATAGGCGGTGGGATGGCCGCTGCTGCTGGAATTTTGTTCGCCACAGGTCAGGGACAATTGCTGACGATATCGGGGTGGAAGATCTTGATCCCGTTGTTCGCGGCGGTTGTGGCTGGTGGAATTGGGAATCCTTACGGGGCGTTTGCGGGGGCCATCTTTGTGGGGGTTGTCGGTGAGGTTTCGACGGCTTGGTTGGATCCTTCGTATAAACCGGCGGTGTTCTTTGCGGCGATCATCGTGCTGCTTCTGGTGCGGCCTAACGGTCTGTTCGGGCAGAGTCGGAGTTAGGCGCGATGTTTGGCGAGTTTGAAGGTCTGATCCTGCACATCGGGAGTTTCTTGGTGATCGCGGGAATCTACGCGATCATCAACGTCGGATTAAACGTGCACTACGGGCACACCGGGCTATTCAACATCGGGATTGCGGCGTTCTTCGCGCTTGGGGCTTATACGGCGTCGATTTTGGTGATGCCGCCGCCCAATCCAGACCTCTACCAGCGTTACGAGTGGGGCGGGAATCTGGCATTTACGCTCGGAGCAGAGCGGATCGGCTTTGACCTGTGGTTCCCGTTGGTCTTGATCGCGGCAGCGGCGGTGTGTGCGGCGGTGGCGTATCTGGTGGGGAGTATCACGATTCGGTTGCGTGGAGACTATCTTGCGATAACGACATTGGGACTGGGCGAAGCAGTGCGGTTGGTGTTCACTAACGAAGGGTGGTTGGCAGACGGGACGCGTGGGTTGAACGGTATCCCCCGTGTGCTGGATGGTCTCGTTGATCCGCACTGGTACGATTTCGTGTTTCTGCCTCTGGTGCTGATCGTGCTTTTGATCGTTTATTTCGTGTCGCAACGGTTGGCGGGATCGCCATGGGGTCGGGTGATATTGGCGATACGAGAGAATGAAGACACGGTTGAGATGGTTGGGAAGAACGCGTTTCAGTTCAAGTTGCAGGCGTTCGCGTACGGTGCGGCATTGATGGGAATTGGAGGGGCGTTGTATGCGTTTGCGAAGCACTCGATCACCCCACAGGCGTTTGAGCCGTTTTTCGCGACCTTCATAATCTGGGCGATGTTGATACTCGGTGGTAGCGGCAACCACCGGGGAGCAATTTTGGGTGCGTTTGTGTTGTGGGCAGTGATTTCGAGTTCGCAGTTCTTACCGGGGTTCTTGGCTGATCCGAACTTGCGGCTGGCGGTTATCGGTTTACTGATCGTAGTGGTGCTATTGGTTCGACCGGCGGGTATCGTTCCGGAGACGCGAACACGTACGTAAACGTAAATACCGCTTAACGCTCGTGCCCGTTAAATCGGGGCAGATTTACAGTAATATTCAAGTGAGTTCACTGGCATCGACAGTGTGGAGCGGTTAGGCGCGGCTGGAAATTGCGTCGGATCCGTGGCCGCGCGGCGAATTCGAGTGATCTGAACCAAGTGATTGAGTCGACGCGCCTGCTCAGGCATTGTCGGCATGAATTAAGAAAGCAGGAGGACCATCTGAATGGTAGCCACTTTCGAAGAGAATACGGATTATTCGGTAGTCGGGACACGTCCGATCCGGCACGATGGGCTGGACAAGGTGACAGGACGTGCCGTGTATGGTGCGGATGTGAAGTTGCCGGGTTTGATCTGGGGCGATGTATTGCGCACGGATCAGGTTCACGCCCGGATTTTGAGCATCGACACGTCGGAAGCTGAAAAGTTGCCGGGCGTTTTCGCAGTTGTGACCCACAAGGATTTTCCGATTGCAGCGGATGTTGAGGTTGAGACTGGTGAAGAAGTGCTGAACATGAAGCGCACGCAAGACAATGTGATGGCTTCAGACAAGGTGCTTTACAGGGGTCATGTAGTTGCTGGGGTTGCGGCGGTCGACAGGAATACTGCGACTGAGGCGGTGCGGCGGATCAAGGTTGAGTATGAGACGCTTCCACCGGTGCGGAACGTGGATGAGGCGATGGCTGATGATGCGCCGATTCTGCTCGAGGATCTGGTGGGCAACCACTTTGGCGAGCAAGTCCCGAATACCAATGTAGCGATAGCAGTGCGACACGAGTTTGGCGATCCTGACGGGGCGTTTGACGAATGCGATCTGGTGGTGGAACGTGAGGTCTCACTCGAGTCGGTTCACCAAGGCTACATCGAGCCGCACAACGCGACGGCGGTCTGGGATGAGAACGATCATGTTCGCGTATGGGAAAGCACGCAGGGAATGTTCGCCGTCAAAGAGCAGACCGCGGCACTGGTCGGGCTACCGGACTCAAACGTCACCGCCGAGTCAGTGGAGATCGGTGGCGGTTTCGGTGGCAAGACTAAGACCTACTTGTCACCGGTAGCGGCGATTTTGTCGAGGAAGTCGAATCATCGTCCTGTGAAGATGGTGATGGATCGCCCAGCGATCTTTATGGCTAGCGGTCCCGCCCCCGGCGGCAAAGTCCGCGTGAAAATGGGCGTGACCAAAGACGGGAAGATCCACGCTTTCGACGGCAAGCTGCGATATGAGGCTGGCGGATACCCGGGTTCGTCGTTTACGGCGGGCATCAACTGCATGAGAGCGGCGTACGATGTTCCGAACTCCCGTATCGACGCATATGACGTGGTGGTTAACAAGCCGAAGTCGGCGGCGTATCGTGCTCCCGGTTCTCCGCAAGTCTGTTTCGCGGTCGAGACGGTCGTGGACGAGATCTGCGACACGATGGGTTGGGACAAGATGCAGTTCAGGCTCGACAACGCGTCAGAGGAAGGCACTCGAAACGGCAACGGTGTGATGTTCAATCGCATCGGTTTGGTCGAGATGCTGGAGCAAGCGCGAGATTCGGACCACTGGAACTCGCCCTTGGGTGAGCCTGCACCGGGTAGGAAGCGCGGTCGCGGTGTTGGTGTTGGGTTCTGGATGAACGGTGGTGGTAAGTCGACCGTTGACCTAATGCTGCAAGATGACGGCACGGTTGCGATGAACGAAGGTTCGCAGGACATCGGCGGATCTCGGGCATCGATTGCGATGCAGGCGGCTGAAGTTCTGGGTCTGGACGCTCACGATGTTCACCCGACCATTCCTAACACGGATGAGATCGGTTACACCGGGACGACCGGTGGTAGCCGAGTTACCTACGCCACGGGATTTGCGGCGTGGGAAGCTGCGACCAAGATGGTCGACGAGATGAAGGTGCGAGCGGCGACGCTCTGGGGCATAGACGAAGACGATGTCCAATTCTCCGACGGGGTGTTCAGCAGCAAGTCGGATCCTGAGTTGAGCTTAGGCTTCAAGGATCTGGCGACGCGGCTGGGCGACACTGGTGGTCCGATCTCTACTACGTCGTCGGTCAACCTGGCAGCTGCCGGTAACGCGTTTGGCCTGCACATCTGCGATCTCGACATTGATCCCGACACCGGTAAGACCGACGTCGTACGCTATAGCGTGTTCCAAGACGCGGGTAAGGCGATCCACCCGTCCTACGTCGAGAACCAGATGCAGGGTGGCGCAGCCCAAGGCATCGGATGGGCGTTGAACGAAGAGTACTTCATGAACGAAGATGGCTCGATGGCCAACTTCAGCTTCTTGGACTACCGAATGCCTACCTCGTTGGACCTGCCGATGCTGGAGACACACATCGTGGAAGTTGCGAACCCGATGCATCCGTTCGGTGTGCGCGGAGTTGGCGAGGTTCCCATCGCGCCTCCGCTAGGCGCTATCCCGAACGCTATCAACGACGCGATCGGTGTTAGGTTGCAGGAGCAGCCGATGAAGCCGGGGCGAATCTTGGAAGCGTTGGCGGCTAAGAACGGCGGATAATCCGGGAGAAAACCGTAAAAGCATAGTAGGGGCAATCTGAGTGATTGTCCCTACTTTTTTGTTTGATTGTTGTGCACAGTCGGACTTTAGTCAGTTGAAGCCCGCACGTTCGTCTTTGAAAAGACGCTGCGCCATCTGTGGCTAAGCATCAATGCGATGCCCAAGAGGGTGGTCGCCAGACTGATCATGAGGATAAACACGGCGGTCATGTTTGGCGGCGATGCTCCTCCGGTTTCGATATCCCCCACATCTGCCGTCGGCGCTGGTGTGGGAGGCAGTTCCATCGCTGTCTCAACACGCAGCGCGGCTACGGTGGTGGCCGAGAGCGTGCCGATGTTGCCGCAGACCTTTAACGTGCCCGATCTGCCCGCGAGGTATAGCTTGCTGCTCAGCGCGGTCAGCGTGGCATCGGGATTGATGGCACCGACAAGTGTGCCGAACGCCTTTGGACGGAACATGTCGGGCAATGGCATGCAGATCTCGACCGGCGCGAGCAATTGATAGTCGATAAGTGGCGCGCCGTGGGTGTCCACGGCGGAGATGCGGCATTGGATGCCGTCGGTCGTGAAGCGCGGATCATCCACATCGATCTGATCTTCCGGCTCTTCAAGCTCCGTAACCGAGATGCCGATCACCTCCATGTCGTTGACCGCGCCTCTTGGAATCTTGAGAGAACACTTCTCGGTAACGAACTCGCCGCCGCCCTCCGGGGTGATCACCTCATAGTTAGTGCCGTCCTCATCCACAATCACGCCCGGTATGTCGCCCGGAGGATTCGCAGGAGGTGCTGGTGTCGGCTCATCAGGCGATGGAATCATCACAGTGATGTCGAAGAGCGCGGTGCATCGCTCAATCGCGTCCTCGTCTGTCTCGCCGACTCTCCTGCCCAGACACTCGGAAGTGCCGACGTCGAGCGCCGACTTGACGCGGTAGCGACCGGGTTCCGCGGGCGCGGTGTAGAGCACGCGCCGATCATCTGGAAGATCGTTCTTCTCGCGTCCGTAGATGCTGGATACGCTCTCTGCGAACTCGCCTTGCCCCGGCTTTGATTCTCCCGCTCCATCTTCAGCCGTCCACTCGAACGTCACGTCCGGATCATCGCCGAGAGAATCGTCGCGGATGTTCTGCCGCCCGTAGACGTGGACGCCCAGTATCACATCTTCGCCGACGGTCAGAGTCACGCCGCGAATCGCCAGCTCGATTCGTAGGATGCGCGCCAAGGGCAGAGGAACGGGGGTTGGTGTGGCGGTAGGCGTTGGTGTTGGTACTGGAGTCTCGGGAACAGGTGTAGGCGTGAACGTCGGTGTTGCTGTTGGCGTGGGAGTAGGAGTGGGAGTGGGCGGTCTGGCGCGGAACGCCCTCGGCACCCAGGCCTGCCGAGTGTTGACGATTGTAGATCCCGCGTAGATATCCAGCTCGGGCGTGTCGACATTCGCGTCGGCGCCGAAGCAGACCACGCCACCATCTTCGTCAGTGGCGCAGGCATGTCTCACCCCGGTGCTGATTTCAACGAATTTCGTATCGACATAATCGGAAGGAACATCGAAGTTTCGAACTATTGGGTTCGATATTCCGCTCCAGCACTTGAGCAGACCGGCGGTATTTATTCCGCAGGTGGCGTACCACGATGCGGCGACCTTGGAGAATCGCTCTTGGCGGATCTCTTCGGGGGTCTCGGCGATCCGCTCCGTTCCGATCTCAGCGTTCGACCAACAGACGAGCTCGCCGTTGTCGGCGCGAACTGCGCAGGTGTGGTATCGGCTGGCCGAAATCGAACTCAATGCGACTCCAGAGAGTTCCTCCGGAACATCAGCCTGCCCGAAATCAGCCCGTTGATCGAGGCTGTAGATCGTCGGCACGATGTTGTCGTTGTCGTCCAAATTGTTCTCTGCGCCCCAGCACACGCCCGCGCCCGCGGTTTGTCCGTTCTGGTCGTCCAGCATGCCGCAGGTGTGGTAGAAGCCGGCGGTTATAGATGAGAAAGTCATTTCGTCGGGAGGAGTAGCCTGTCCGTTCGTCTTGTGCCCCCAGCAGATGACTTCGCCCTCCGTCTGACTGGCGGTCTGACCATCCAGAATCCCGCAGGTGTGGAAATACGATGCCGACACCGACTTAAAGGTGTAGTCGGTCGTCAAGCGGTACACGGCCGAAGTCTCGTGATATACGTCTGCGGGCGATGTCGGTGGGTTGTCAGGATCCCAACCGCGGCTCCATCCCGAAGCTTGCATATTGTTGTTGAAGCCCCAGCAGTTGATGTGTCCGCTGTCCCTGATCGCGCAGACGTGTGCCACTCCGATATCGAGTGTCTTGAAAGGTCCCTTTTCGAATCCGGGCGTCGATGTGGTATCTCCCCAGCAGAAGAGGTCTCGTTCCGCGGTGAAGCCGCAGTTGTAGTATGCGCCGGACGCGATCTGCGGAAACTGGTGCGGCGGTACCTCGAAGCGGTCCGGGATGATCGTCCTGCCGCCGTCGACGACGTTAGGACTTAGAGGGTCGTAGGGAATTTCGGCTCCCCAGCAGACCACCTCCCCTTCGGTCTGACTGTTTCGTCCGTCAAGTATCCCGCACGTGTGATAACGGGAAGCGAGTATGTGGCTGAACGTCGAGCTTAGAT
>DAOUJE010000060.1:0-2078 GCA_034423055.1 Dehalococcoidia bacterium
GGCAGTTCAACCAAGAGCCGGAAAACTACACCTGGTGGAACGTGATGACCCGCGCCCGGGACCGAAACGTAGGTTGGCGCATCGACTACTTCTTCACCGACACCGACTTCGCCTCCAATCTCACCGACGCCTTTATCATGGGTGACGTGATGGGCTCCGACCATTGCCCTATCGGCATCGAAATCGCTTGAAACTCAACGAAGTTACTTCAACGATTTCGACTCGACGCGTTTCACCGCAGTTTTGATGTCTTAAGCGTTAGAAAAGGTGTGGCCAGGTTCTGTCCTCAGACCAGAAGATGAAAAAAACCATCTACCTCGCAAACCCCTACGGATTCTCCGAACAACAACGCGAAATCCTCCTCCCACTCTTCGTCCAAGCCCTCGAATCCCTCGGCCTAGAGGTCTGGGAACCCTTCGAACGCAACAACCAAGGCTCCACGCTGTCCCCGGGCTGGGCATACCGAATCGGACAAGCCGACATCAAAGATGTCGCCGATGCCGACGCCACGTTCGCGATCGTCAACGGCACTCCACCCGACGAAGGAGTAATGGTCGAACTCGGAGCCGCCATCGCCCTTGAAAAACCCACATTCCTCTTCCGAGACGACCACCGAAAAGTCACCGAATGCGAAGAGTACCCGCTAAACCTAATGATCTTCACCGGCCTCCCGGAACACGGCTGGCAAGACTGGTACTACACCTCCTTCGACGAAATCACCTCGCCAAACAAGGCCCTGGCACGCTGGGCGAAAGAGTAGACTCGCCCCTTTCGCAAAGCGAAGGGGGCGCGAGCGAGTGAAACGATGCGAGCGGCGGATGCCCCAGCCTCTGCCCCTACCAAACCGCCGAATCACCATCCCTGCGCGGGTCTGAAGCCGCAGACATCGTCCCAGATCCGTGGTGAACCTGTATCGCCCCTTCACTTCCAGCACCCGCGAACGGCGCAATCGCGTTCACTTCGTGACCACGAGCCCGCAACCCCTCAACTACTCCTTTGTCTATCCGATCCTCGATGTCGAGGTGATTCGCATCTGTATGCGGATAAGTCGACGACGTTCGCCCTTGATAGTGCGTCCAGCGCGGACCCTCGATCGCCTCAGCGACCGTAAGCCCATGATCAAACACACCAGTCACGACTTGGAAATTGGTCTGAACCTGCGTATCGGCTCCAGGTGTCCCGCACACGAGTTCCAAATTCCCGCCGTGTTCGATGGGACCATCCGCGACCATCACCGGATTCATAGTGTGTCTCACACGCTGACCAGGACGCAGAAAGTCGATATGATCGGGATCGAGATGCCAGTACGTCATCCGGTTGTTCAGCAGTACGCCAGTATTCCCCGCGATTAAACCCGAACCGTACCCCATCTGGATGCTTTGCAGCTCTCCAACCGCGTTACCCCATCGATCCACGACACAGAAGTGGGTAGTGTCTGATCCTGCCGCGCCCCTAGCCGCGAACGCATCATGTGCCACGCTTGAACCATTCGGATAGTGGATCATGCCGTCACGACGGTATTTCCTAGACACATCCGGACTTCTATCCATATACGCCCAAGGATCGCCTTCCCGCGCCTCATTGTCAGTCAGCGCATGCTCAAAATCGATGAGCTTCGCCCGTTCGGCGGAGTACTCCTTGTTCAACATCCCTTCGACCGGCACATCCACAAAATCCGGGTCTGCCATGTACGCCTCTCGATCGGCAAACGCCAGCTTCTTGCACTCCGTCATCACATGAACAGCCTCAGCCGTCAAATATCCGAGACCTTCGGTGTCAAAATTCTCGAACAGGTTCAACTCTTGCAGCAGGACATGCCCGGATGAATTCGGCGGTGCCTCGTACACTGTCCGTCCGCGATAGGTCGTGGAGATCGGCTCTTGCCACTTGACCTTGTGTTGGGTCATATCCTCGTGCCGCAGCAAACCTCCGCACTCTTCGCTGAAACGGCCAATCTCTCGAGCGATATCACCCTCGTAGAACGCATCCCGTCCTTGCTCGGTAATCGTGCGATAGGTCTTGGCAAGGTTCGGATTACGCCGCAACTCACCGGGTTTCAGCCACTCGCCATTCGGCGC
>DAOUJE010000061.1:0-4143 GCA_034423055.1 Dehalococcoidia bacterium
TCGATGTCGTCTGTGGGTTGCCAATCGTCCGTGTAGTTGCGCCAGATCTTCGTTGTCTGCATCATCATGCCGCAGTTAGGGCATGGCGCTTCTACTGGTTCGTCAACGAACTCGATATGGATCGGTGGGTGTCGAGATTCGGTCGTCATTCTCGCGAAGGCAATGAGGTGCAACTCACGCTAACGTGATTGCACGTTAAACACCTAGTATCTCACCTACCCCTCCGGCAGCACCGCCATCGGCAACACCTCGCGGGATGCCTCAAGCTTGGGCTCTAGCGATTGCATCCGATCTCGACGCTTCAACGAACTCGCAACCTCCGGATTCTGACCAGCAGATGGCCAGTTGCCTCTGAGAACGGCGGCTACCTGCTGGGAGGCGCGCTGTCGAGCGAGCCATGCAGACCGCGTCGATTGACCAGCCGAGTGCGGAGCAACAATAACGTTGTCCATCTTCAAGAGCGGGTTATCAGGGTCTACCGGCTCCTGCTCGAAAACGTCGAGACCTGCGCCGCGCATCTTGCCTTCTCGTAGGGCTTGGATTAGGTCAACTTCTCGGACGACTCCGCCGCGGCATACGTTAACGAAGTACGCAGTCGGCTTCATGCAGTCGAAGTGTTCCTTCCGCATCAAGTGATGGGTCTCTTTGTTGAGCGGGATCTGCACGGAGATGTAGTCGGAGCGCTCGAACAACTCGTGGAGCGAGAAGACCTGTTCGACGGCGTATTCCTGCGCGATCCAAGGCGGGCAGTAGGGGTCGTAGGCGATGACCTTCATGCGCCAGCCGTTGAACATCTTGCGTGCCACTTGGCGGCCGATGTTTCCGAGGCCGACGAGACCTAGGACCTGTTGGTCGATCGGCTCGATCGGTGGAACGTCGTCGCGGCCCCATTTGCCGGCTTTGGTCCGTTCGTTGTATTGGATGAGTTGCCGGTTCAGGCAGAGGATCATGGTGACGGCCTGGTTAGAGACCTCTTCCATGCACATTCCGGCGCCATTAGTGATGATGATGCCCATCTCGTTGCAGACATCGGTGTCGATCTGGTTGAAGCCGTGCGAGTAGACGGCCAGCACCTGCGCCTTTTCGGCTGCACGGATTACCTGCTCGCCTTGGTAGGGAGTCGAGCGCATCATCAGCGCGTCGGCGTCGCGCACGAGTTCGATGGCCTCACCTTCCGAGTCTGGGTTTGCTTTAACGAACTCGACATCCAGATCAGCCATTTCGGCGCGTTCGTAGTCGAGGGGGTCGTCATCGTCGACGCCCATGATTAGGACTTTGTGTTCTGCCATTGCTTTAGAGTTCCTTTCGGATTCGGTTTTTGCCTTCGGTTCTCGATTGGTTGCGGTTTTATCGATTCGCCATCATCACTTCCCACGAGATGGGATCCTTGCGCGTCGGCGAGTGGTGTTTAACGTCTGGGTTGATGAGAGACATCGGCCAGTAGCCGTCCGCGATGCGAACCGCCTCCTCGCCTAACTGAGTGTTGGCGCGCTCCCATGCAACCTCGCTGTACGAGGCGTAGTGGTTCGTGACCGCAACGTTGTCCATCTTGAGCAGCGGGTTGTCTGGATCGACCGGCTCCTGCTCGAAGACATCGAGCCCCGCACCAGCGATCTCGCCATTCTGGAGAGCGCGGATCAATGCCGGTTCGTCGACTACAGGACCGCGCGAACAGTTGATGAAGTACGCAGTCGGCTTCATCGCCTTGAAGAACTCGTCGCTGAACATGTGGTACGTGCCTTCAGAGAGGAAAACGTGCGGCGAGACGTAGTCGGACCGCTCAGCGACCTCCATCAACGTCGGCACGATCTCTACGCCATACTCTTTCGCGTCCCATGAAGATCGGTAAGGATCGAACGCAATGACATTCAAGCCAAAGGCTTGAGCTTTTCGTGCGACGGCACGTCCGATGTTGCCGAGCCCAACGATTCCGAATGTCTCTCCAGCGATGTGTCCCATCGGAGGCAGGTATTGGCGCGTCCACTCGCCAGCTTTGACGAGCTTGTCATGCAGAACGAACTTGCGAGCACACACGAGGAAGAGCATCATCGTCTGGTTGCTTACTTCCTCAGTTCCGAACGAAGCGGTGTTTGAAAGAACCACACCATTGACGGAAGCGGATTCGAGGTCCATACCGTCGTACCCATGCCCGAACGACACGAGACCTTTGCAGCGTCCATTGTTGCCCATATGAGCAAACATCGAAGGCTCAAAATCATGACCTTGGTTGATCGCGCAGTCGGCATCCTTCAACGCCTCAATCAACTCGCCTTCGCTGTGACCCGAATACTGCACAAACTCCGCGCCGTACTGACGCGCCGCCCGTGACTGCTGTTCGGTGGAACTCGCGTCGTGCGTGTCACCGCCTCCTGGGCCCAAATACAAAATCCTCTTCGTCTCGTCTGCCATTGTTTTCTCCTCAGTTGTTGTCGTGATAGTGAAGTGTAACTGTCATTCCTCGGTTACGACACTCTCCGGAGCATCGCCACGCCAAACTCGCTGCATGTTCGAGAACGCGAAATCGACCCGCCGCGGATACGACTCCCAACTCTTACCCGCGACATGCGGCGCAACCACAACATTGTCCATCGTCAAAAGCGGATTGTCCGCCTCAACCGGCTCAATCTCGAATACATCGAGTCCCGCACCCCAAATCTCCTTGTTCCACAAAGCCTCGATGAGCGCCGCTTCATCCACTACCGGCCCGCGACAAGTGTTCACGAGCAACGCGCTCTCCTTCATCAAGCCGAGTTCGCGAGCGCCTATGAGCTTGTGTGAACCAGCATTCAGATTGGTGTGAAGCGATACGACATCCGATTCCTCGAGCAGTTCGTCTAGACTGACGCGTTTCGCACCGTAACTCTCAGCCTTCTCAGAGCGCACAAGGTCGGTGTAAAGCGTCGTAGTCTCGAACCCGCGAAGCAATCTCGCAAGCGTAGATCCGATACGCCCAGCTCCCACAATGCCCACCGTCTTGCCTAACAACTCGTACGAGTCGTAGCCATCGATCTCAGGTCGCATCCACGCATCCGCACGAGTATCGTTGTGCGCGATCGGAAGATGGCGATGACACGCCAAGATCAGCGTCATCGCAAACTCCGCAACCGGAATCGCGTTCGCACCACCATTATTCGCGATCGGAATTCCCAATTCACCCGCGACCCTCAGATTGACACCGTCGTAACCAGCAGAGCAGAGCTGAACCAGCTTAAGTTTCCTGCCCGCGCGCAGAATCTCCTCCGAAACACCATGTCCAAACGCCAACACAAAATCTGCCTCGTTTGACAGCCGTTCCACCTCGTCCGATTCCGTCTCGCTAGTGCAGACGTTTAACTCATATCCATCAGGCTTCATCTCCTCCGCCATCTTCAGCAGCGGTAGGGCAGGACCTGAAAGTACCAACACATTAGGCATATCGATCTTCCTCGAATCGGGATGTAGGCCAGAATCGGCTATCCAACGTTCCGAGACGAATTCTACATTCGTCAAGCGTATAGGTGCGCCCCGTATCATCCCAAGCCCCTCACCCCGTCATCCCGAGCGCAGCCGAGGAATCTCCCCTTTCGCTCCGCGAAAGGGGACGCGGAGCCCAAAAGACCGACACTAGAACGCAGGGGGATGCCCACCCCGTAAACCCGCACCCTCACATCATTCCCGGCCCATTGCCCCGCCATTCCTCGCACTCCCCGCCATTCCGATCCCCTCGCGCTGTCATTCCGAGCCCTACCCTGTCATTCCGAGCGCATCCCCCTGCCATCCCGATCCCCTCATCCTGCCATCCCGATCCCCTCATCCTGTCATTCCAAGCCCCTTCCTGTCATTCCGATCCCCTCGCCCCGTCATCCCAAGCGCATCCCCATGTCATTCCGAGCGCAGCGAGGAATCTCCCCATCCTTCGCATCCTTCCCAATCCTTCCCATCCTAGTTCACATTTGACACTCCCGCAACATCTGTTGTAATATAACAACCAAGGACGTCAAACAGACGCCCAGACACGAAGAATCGCCGCGTCGAAAGAGGTCGTGCGCACACCTTTTAAGACGTAGCAAGAACAATTGAATGAAGTACGGCAGCGGGCGGGGTAGCAGGGGTCGCCAACATACGACCCGCCGGCGATGTCCCGCCACAAGCCACTGAAAGACG
>DAOUJE010000062.1:0-1883 GCA_034423055.1 Dehalococcoidia bacterium
ACGGAGTTCATGTGGCGGTCGCCTTGGGGAGTTCGAGATCCGCGCCCATTCGTGCCCTCAACCGGTTCGACTCAAGGGATGTGGCTCGATTACTACGAGGGTGGATGGCAGACGGCACTGCCGCACGGCGGTTATCCAGACGAGGTCTACGGCGCAGAATTTGGTTTGCACGCTGAGTTGAACAACCTTCCGTGGGACGCGACGATCGTCGAAGACTCGGCTGAGCGCGTCGCGGTGAACTTCAAGACGAGGGGTGTCCGTATGCCGGTGGCGGCGGACATGACGCTGTCGTTGGAGGAAGGGTCGTCGACGCTAAAGTTGTCGAAGACGGCAATCAACGAGGGAGAGGAAGACGTAGAGATCGTGTGGCTGGAGCATATCGCGATTGGTCCGCCGTTCCTGTCCGGCAAGTGCCGGCTGTATGTGCCCGACTGTAAGGTGTTGACGCACCCAGAGGAGTTCGTCGAAACACAGAAGCTCGCTCTTGGATGGGAAGGGGATTGGCCGATGGTGCCCGCCGTAGATGGAGGGGAGATCGATTTCCGCGTCATGCCGCCCAAAGAGGATCGTTCCCTTGATATGGCATATATGACGGGTATGTCCGAAGGTTGGTACGCGGTTCACAACAAGGAGACCGAAGTCGGCTTCGCGGTGACGTTTCCGTCTGACGTGTTCCAATATCTCTGGTACTGGCGAAACCTCGGAGGTGGATGGGGATATCCGTGGTATGGACGTTGCTACAACGTGGGATTGGAGCCTTGCACGAGCTGGGACAATCGAGGTCTAAAACACTCGATGGAGAACGGTTCGGCGCGTCCGTTGGCGGCTGGTGAGATGCTCACTGTTGATATCACGGCGTCGGCGTTTGTGGGCTCAGGCGATGTCAGTGGAGTTTCGCCCGGCGGCGAAGTGACCCAAGGTTGACCTCGGTGCCGATGGAGCTTTCACAAGCAATATCATTTAGCGAACGAACACTAAGAGACGAGGAATTACGCGAGGCAGGCATGAGACGAAGAACTTTTGGCGATTCAGGATTGGCATCATCGGTCATCGGATTTGGTGGCTGGCCAATGGGCAGAGGTCAGTATGGCGATTTCGACGATGATGAAGCGATAGGCGCAGCACACAAGTCATACGATTCGGGCATCACTCTGTTCGATACGGCGGCGGTTTATGGATGGGGCTACGGCGAGAAGTTGATGGGCAAGGCTGTAGCGCCGTTCCGTAATGACATCGTTTTGGTGACGAAAGGCGGCCGCGAATGGGTGCGCGACAATCCTGACCGGACCGCGGCGACGGTATCGATCAGCGATCGCGACACGTTGCTTCGGAGCATCGACGAAAGTCTGGAGCGTCTGAACACCGACTACATCGATCTTTTCCTGATCCACTGGCCAGACCACACGCGCTCTTTTGAAGAGCCGATGCGTGCGCTCGAAGATGCTAAAGCCGCGGGGAAGCTGCTGCACACTGGTGTATCTAATTTCAGCCCCGAAATGATGGCGCAATGTCGAGAACACAGTCCTATCGTTACGAACCAGATCGGGTATCACATCTTTGATCGTCGTCCGGAGTCTGGTGTGATGCCGTTCGTCGAAAACAATGGGATGGGCGTGATGGCATACGGCACTCTCGCTCACGGGTTGTTGACAGGCGCGTGGTCGACCGATCATTCGTTTGGCGACAACGACTGGCGAGCGAACGGAGCGAACTTCGGGTTGGCATCGTTTGGGCCTGAGAATCTAGCCAAGAACGTGGCAGTCGTCGAGAAGTTGAAGGGCATTGCCGCCGATCACGGCAAGACGGTCGCACAGTTGGCGATCGCTTGGGTGCTTGCAAATCTCAGCGTTACGGTCGCGCTCTGTGGAATGGTCAAAGACTCA
>DAOUJE010000063.1:0-6099 GCA_034423055.1 Dehalococcoidia bacterium
GAGTTCGTTGACGAACCAGTAGAAGCGCCATGCCCTAACTGCGGCATGATGATGCAGACAACGAAGATCTGGCGCAACTACACGGACGATTGGCAACCCACAGACGACATCGAATCGTTGGACAAATGCGATTCTTGCTATGCCAAGTTTAAGATGAAATGGGCGGCACATGACGCTGAAATCGCTAGGATGGATGCTGAGGCCGAAGCTAGGCGTCAGGCCATCCTTGCCCGAGCCTTGGCATCACGTCCGCCCGAACGTCAAACTGAATTCGACTTCGGTCAAGAATGACCAAAACCAAAATCAAGTCTGGGCTTACGCCCTGTTGTCCAATGTAGTAGGTCGTTTCTTGCCGCCATGGACTGATGGCTCAGCGCACCACTTCTCCGTCAGCCGACGCACAGCCCGGAAGGTATCTTTGTTGAAACCAAGCAGGTCGCATATGACGCGTCGGTCAAGTTTTTCTCGGTGTTGATCACGATCAGCAAGGTATGTTGGCAATAGTTCCAATTCTCTAAATTCCTCAAAAATCGAATCGGCAATAGAAATCTGGTCAGATGAAAGTGTTCGGAAATCCAGGGTGACAAGATCATTCGCTGCTGTCCGCGTTAGCCGTGCTTTGCTGGACTGTTGTTTGTTGGACTGCCACCAATACATGAGCAAACCCAGCGTCGAATTAGACCATATGCAAAACACTTTTTCGTGATCGCTATCTGTCAACAGTATGTTTGGCCACGCACTCCCGCCCATCGTTTTCGTTGAAGTGAACGCGACGGCCAATGCCTGCGAGCTGAACGTGAATTCTTGATTGAGGTGCACCTTGGATGCTTTACGCCAAACTCGATCCGCGTGACCTTCCATCCCGATGCGAGGAATCAGTTCAGCATCGGCTTGGCAAACCATATGCTTTTCTTTGTTCGCATCGTGATTCCAAAGGGCGGAATACGTGGCGTTCTTTCGCGCTGGTCCCAGATCGAATGGTCCACGCGGTTTCGGGCCAGTGATGTCCCTGTGAACCAGGCCCAACTCTCCGACTCGATAAAGTGGCGTCGTCGATAGTTGCAACGACATCCCGCTACCCGGCAGTTGGAGCCGATTTTGGGTTAACGCGAATGCGGTCTGGCACAAAGAATAGTCATTTATCCGAACAGTTCCCCATGCGGCACCATGTTCGTATTTGTCAACCAACAGACGCTCACCTAGCAGGGTGTCACCGCAACGAATTGCAGAACCACCGTATGGTCCATCACTCAATCTTCTAACGGGTTCGTGCGAAGTGAGACTCAGCGACATGACAGAAGATGTTGCGAAATCAGTCGGTCTCTTCTTCAACGAAACGTGTTGAACTGGTTCTGACTTACGAGCGTCGATACTGGACTTGATGCCTACTATCAGGCAATCGCCCATCCCTGTGTCAGAAGAGAACGCCATTTCATGACCGTAATTGGCGATGCTGACGACGGTCAGTCCACCGTACTTAGTGTCAAGCAGTTTTCGGAACTTCTCCCAAGATGAACCCGCCGCTACAGATAATGGCAGCACTAGGGCCAAAACGCCTTCCGGCTTCAGTTTTTTGTGAGCCAATGCCGCAAAAGCTGAAGCGATGCCCGCGTTGCCGTTGTAGCTTGTGCCTTTACCCAACGTATTTATCTTTTTTCCCATCGCCGTTTGATCCGTCCGCGTAGCACCGAAAGCAGCAAACGCCGGATTGGTTACATCGGCGTGCGCTCCTTCGTGGTTGGTCGCCCTAGTGAACGGCGGATTCATAATCACTAAGTCGAAACTCTCGTCGGGCGCGTCGGCGATAACGTTCATCGCTGTCTCTTCGCCAGTACTACCTGTGCGGAGCGCCGGATCGTTCGTGTTGATCTGAGACATGATGGCAGAAGTTTGGAGAAACTCCAACGACCCGATTGCAACGGTACTGTCCCGCTGGCAGCCAAAAGGCATGTTGTAAAGCCGGGAGCCGCCGAATTTGACTTGCGGATGGACACCTGAAAGCGTTGCGCCGCTGATATGGATCGCAGAGGGCATAACGTCAAAGCCATACAACACTTCTTCCATCATCGCCTTGTGTAGGTTCTCTGAATTGCCGCCTTCGTTTTCATGGCGCGTAGCGAACTGCTCATACACTGCTGCTAGCAACGCTCCAGTTCCACATGCGAAATCTGCGACCCGCAACTCGCCGATCGCTTCGGCATCAGACCAATCAACTCCACGCATTTTGTCTACAGCGAGTCTTGCCAGCAACGCGGCCGATGCCGGCAGGGTGTAAAACGTCGCTAAGTATTTCCGATCGGCGATCAAACTTTGGAAAATACGCCCCGTGAGATCGTGCGACACACCTACGCCGGTCGCCGAGACATCGTGCGCAGTTTGACGCAGAATCCGCACTATTCGCGTGCAATCCGCAGGATGCAATTGATTAACGATGTCGCGTGCGACTGCGAAGATTGGCCAGTAGTTGATCTTGAGAATTTCCTGCCATGTCGCGGAAATCTCTGCCTGGGGATTGATTACCTCGTCCCCGCAAACCAAATGGAGTGGTTTCACTTCGTCGTGCAGACTCGCCACTCGGTCATGAAAGATCATCGCATTCGCAACGATTGCACACGCCATGCGACGTGTTTGAACCACATTCGACAAACCCAACAATCGCGCGATCGAATCCGCAACGCGTGGACGCAATTCAGCGATCTCCTCTAGACGCTTCGCCGCGGTATCGATACCCAACTCCAAACGTTGCACCGCTTCATTCACGGCACTCTGCGGGACCGTAGAAAGACGAACGATGTCGGCAACGTCCCGACAGGACCCATTCAGCCAACCACTTGTCGGAAATCGTGTTCCATCTAGATTTAGGATCGCGTAGGACAAGGCCGCTCCACGCAAACCCGAATCAAGGTCCGAAACAGTTCGAAGCGAGTCAGGATAGCGAAGCGCAATCGCGGTCTCAATCGTCTTGTTACCCTCAGTTTCCTGCAAACCGAGTCTCTCAAAAGCCTCTTTCTCAACATTGCTTGCAGGCTCGAACTCGGCTTCGATAACGACGGGTGCGCGATCTGAACCAGTTACCAAGATGTCCGGTTGCAACGATGCATCGCTGACGATGATGCCTGTGTTTTCATAATGAACCGAGTTCCTCGGCAACATGCTACGCAGGATTAAACCGAGGGCGCTGTTCGCATTTGGTTCGGTATGTCGATGTTGAGTGGTAATCTCAACCCTCCATGAGGTTTACACGTCAATTATGCTGTCGCACCTATCCCCCGTACACCACTACCAGCACAATCGCGCCGGTTGCCGCGGTGAAGACGGCGAAGGGCCATAGGGTCAGGGTTCCCATGCGGCGGATTAGCCACATGAAGAGGTTGATGGCGATGTATGAGGCGACGAATGAGATGGCGAAGCCGATGGTGAGTTCGTCCCAATCGGGTAGGGATTCGGAGGGGGATGCGAGCACTTGGACGAATGAGGCTATGGACGCGATGGCGATGACGGGCACAGATAGCAGGTAGGAAAAGCGCACCGCTACCACTAGGGGCATGCCACGCGTTAGTCCGGCGGTGATGGTTACTGCCGATCTCGAAATGCCGGGTATCAAGGCTGCAGCTTGAGCGAAGCCGATGATTAGCGCGTCGGTGTAGTCGATGACCTTTGATCGGGTACGGCGGTCTTTGCCGGTCAGTCGGAGGTTGGTGAAGTGATGTCCAAGTAGCAATGCACCGCCGGTCACGATGAACATGCCGGCTGCGACTTCGGGGGCGCGGAATGCGTCGGATGTGATCGCCTGATAAGCGGCTGTCCCGATGGCAATGGCTGGTAGTGAGCCTAGACCTACGGCTTTGAGGAGGTTTTTCGACGGCATCGACATTCGTATGGATAACCGTCGCCGCATGTCGCCGATTCGGCGGTGCTTCTCTAGCGTCTGCATCGACATCAGGTCGTCGTCGCCGCCAAGCGGGATGGTTCGATCTCGTCTGAATGTTCTCAGGATCAGCATCCAATCTCGTCGGAAGAAGAGCGCTAGAGCCAGCAATGAGCCCAAGTGGACGGTTGCATCGAATGCTGTCGAGGGGGGATCCCAACCGAGAACCCAAGAGGCGATGATCATGTATCCGCTGCTGCTGATGGGCAGCAGTTCGGTGAAGCCCTGCATGAACGAGAGCGTGACGACTTGGATGATGGTCATGGCGGTGTTGTATGTCTATCCGTCAACTTATTGTCTAATCCGTGTCTGGGCACTGGATGGACGTTCAGTCCGTTGAAGCGCCCGCCTGCGCGGGAATGACGGGAGTTATGCAATTGCAAATGTCACGCTTCTAAGTGATTTTCCGAACCCGCATCCACCCCGTCACCCTCACCCTAGCCCTCTCCCATCAAGGGAGAGGGGATGACATGGTGGTTTTGCAAAGATCCCATCAAGGGAGAGGGGATTAGATGGCGGTTTTGCAAAGGTCCTATTAAGGGAGAAGGGATTCAAAGGTAGTGGTTGCGATGTCACCGATGGGAGTTCTCAGCGTGGTAAATTGAATGTTGCTGTGCGACAGTTAGCAAAATCTCGAAAATGTCAAAGAAACCGCCGATAGTAACTCGTATCGAGACGTTGCGAAGCCCAACGGCTTCGCACATAAGCTGGGTGCGCGTATTCACCGATGACGGCAGGGTCGGTCTCGGCGAGACGGCGTTTGGTCCTGAAACAGTTGAGGCGTGGGTGCACGAAGATGGTGCGGGTTACCTGCTCGGAAAAGACGCAACTCAGCTCGATTGGCACTGGAACAAGCTGAATGGATTCGGCGGCAAGGTCAAGGGACGTGCGGCGGACATGAGCGGGTTGTCTGCGATTGATATGGCGTTGTGGGACCTTTACGCCCAACGCGCCGGTGTGCCGCTGTACGAGGCCTTGGGCGGTCTGAGTCGTCCGTCGATACGCGTCTACAACACTTGCGCTGGTTATTCCTACGGCGTAAATCGTGCCGGTAGGTTGGAAACGGGCGACCTCGATCATCGCCCCGAGTATCGATACGAAGACCAGCAGGCATTTTTGACCGACGCTGGAGCGCTCGCCGACGATCTGTTGTCGGAGGGCTACACCGCAATGAAGATTTGGCCTTTCGATCAGGTAGCGCCGAAGTCGAATGGTCAGTTTATCTCGGGTCCTGACCTTGAGATGTGCACTGAGCCTTTCCGCCTGATTCGAGAAAAGGTGGGCAACAAGATCGACGTCATGCTGGAGATGCACTCGATCTACAACCTGCCATCCGCGGTGCGTATCGCAAAGAGTGTCGAACCTTACGTTCCGTTCTGGTTCGAAGACCCGGTGCCAATGGACAACATTGACACGCTCGTGGAGTTTAGGCGTTCGACGGACATCGCGGTTACCGCGTCAGAGACGGTAGCGACTCGTTGGGCGTTTCGGGAGATGTTTGAGAAGCAGGCGATGACGATCTGCATGTTCGACATCTCGTGGGTAGGTGGAATCTCCGAGGCGAAGCGTATCGCTGGGATGGCTGAGGCGTATCACATGCCGATCGCGCCGCATGATTGCGTGGGGCCGGTTACCTTCATGTTCTCGGTGCACCTTTCGCTGAATGCGCCAAACGCGTTGATACAGGAGACAGTGCGAGCCTTCAACTCCACCTGGTACATGGACGTAGTCGATAGAATCCCCGAAATCAAAAACGGCTACGCCCTGCCGCCAGAAGGCATCGGAGCGTGCCAAACCCTTCTAGATTCGTTCGTCAATGATCCGGAAACCGTCATCCGCGAAAGTAACCTATGACTTGCATCCCCACTGCACATCAAGCGAACTGCCCAATTCGCTCTGCGAAGGGGGCGCGAAAGAGCATAGCGAATTTCGCGGGGATGCTCGATCTTACCGCCGTGTGCATCCCCCGCTCGCTTCGCATCGCGCCCCCTTCGCTTCGCGAAAGGGACTACTTGCCGATAAACCAACTAAACTAATCTAACCAAAGCACAAGGAGTAGCCCTATGGCATACAAAGTCGCCGATCCCATTCAGATGTTCGTCTCGCCCGGACCGAAACCCAACGGTTTGCAAGCCGCAGACGACGGCCTTTGGTACATCGACCAAGGCAAC
>DAOUJE010000064.1:0-30550 GCA_034423055.1 Dehalococcoidia bacterium
TTAACGGGTCCACATCCTCATGACGAGTCGAACGTCATGAAGTTCCAGTTCAAGCTCCGCAGTCGTTTTTCACGTAAAGGGACACATGCGATCGACTCTCCGACGTGAACGGCGAATGGCGCCAATCAGCCCACCTTTCTAATAGCCGCAATCCTGCTAATCGTGCCATCAGGTCCATTTCCGAAGGCCATACATATCTCAACCGCACCGGGTACGTTTCGATACCCTCTTTCGACAGCCGTAGCGTACGTATATCAACGATTTGGTTCATCCTGTCGTGGACTGCCACATCCAATTTAACCGAGTCCAAATCGAGCGGCCTCGCCGTCACGTTATTCCCTTCGGCGAACGCGTAAACACTGGGCACAAACGCTTCGATCAGAAATACGCCGCGCTCGTCCAAACGCGACGCGACGTTTTCGAAGCACCTAACTTGGTCCTCTTGAGAAGTGAGGCCGAAAAACGTGTTAGCTACCACGAAGATGAGCGTGAATGTCCCATCAACATCCAGATCTGCAAAGTCTTCGATCGAAACCGGGATATCTGCCCCGCCTTCTTTGGCGCGGAGTTGTGCGGCCATCGCTTCCGAAGAGTCAATCCCATGCACTTCGACTCCGCTTGCGGTCAGTGGGATCGCGATTCTTCCTGTGCCGATCCCAAGTTCTAGAGCACGTCCTCCTGATGCCAGTTCGGAGAGGGTGTTGACACAGTCTGTCACGTCCGTGGTTCGATAGATGTCGTCATAAACGCCAGCGATACGGTCTCCGTAGGTTGCGGATGTGTACTCTTCCACGATCAACTTGCTCTCTTTCATCTCACTGGAATAATCCGTAGGGGCAGCATCGTACCAGTCTATGATTCCGTTCGCGCGTAAGGCCAATTGGTTCTCCAGTCGGTTACGACGATGTTGGCATCGATCAAGCAACGAGTCTCCTTCGCCGAGTTAGCAATCGGAGGAACATGGCACGAGAAACATTCAGGATTGGCATGGGGAGTGTCTTAAATCCTGCGCTTCGTTCTCCGGTTAATATGCTCAATGTTCGCAACCCCTTAATAGAATCGTCAAGGTTGCCGGTTTCATAACTCGGTGCGCCCGAACCTTCAAGCCCCACTCCCCAACCCACCTTGTCCAACACCCAAACCCTCTCCGAATCCGCCATCAACAGCGATGTCGCCTGGCGCTCCATAAACGCCATTCGCTTCCTATCAATCGACGCCGTCGAAAAAGCCAACAGCGGCCACCCCGGCGCCCCTATGGGCCTCGCACCGACCGCGTACGCCCTCTGGCAACATGCTCTAAAGCACGCGCCTAGAACACCTGATTGGGCCGATAGAGATCGCGTCGTACTCTCCGCCGGTCATGCATCGATGCTCCTCTACTCGATGCTTCACCTCACCGGTTACGACCTCCCCCTCAACGAAATCAAGGATTTCCGGCAGTGGGAAAGCAAGACGCCCGGCCACCCCGAATTCGGCCTCACCGCCGGCGTCGAAGCAACCACCGGTCCCCTGGGCCAAGGCCTCGGAAACGCCGTCGGCTTCGCGCTCGCCGAAAAAATCCTCGCCAACACCTACAACCGCCCCGGTCACGAGATCGTTAATCACCGTACATTCGCCATCTGCTCCGACGGCGACATGATGGAAGGCGTCGCATCCGAAGCCGCATCCCTCGCCGGCACCCTCCAACTCGGAAAACTCGTCGTCATCTACGACGACAACCAGATCTCAATCGAAGGCGACACCGACAAAGCCTTCCGAGAAGACGTCGCCAAACGCTTCGAAGCATACGGCTTCCACATCGTCGATCCTGTCGATGGCAACGATCTGGCAGGTATCGTCAATGCCCTCCAAGCCGCAGATGAAGAGCCGGACAAACCCACGCTCGTAACCGTCCGCTCGATCATCGGCTACGGCAGCCCCAACCTCGCTGGAACCGGCGCAGTCCACGGAAAAGCCATGGGCGGTGAAGAAGTGGAACTGACGCGCGCCCAACTCGGCTGGGAATATGAGCCTTTCGAAGTCCCTTCAGACGTAAACGACCACATGCGGTCCGCTATCGACCGCGGCGAAACCCTTTCCAACGAGTGGAACGCCCAATTCGACGCCTATAAAGAGGACTACCCCGAACTCGCGGAACAATTCCTGCAAGACATCCTAGATGTCGTCCCTGAAGGATGGGACGATGCACTGAATCGCCTGGTCGGCTCACACGACTCCCCGATCGCAACCCGTGCCGTTTCCGGCGAAGCGCTCCACGCCATAACTCCCAAACTCCCGCGCCTGATCGGTGGCTCCGCTGACCTAGCAGAATCCAACAACACCGAGGTAGACGGACGCGGCTCCTTCTCCCCCGAAATGCCCGAAGGTCGCAACCTCCACTTCGGCGTCCGAGAACACGGCATGGGCGCCATCTCCAACGGAATGGCATTGCACGGAGGCGTAATCCCCTACGCCGCGACCTTCCTCATCTTCTCCGACTACCTCAGACCTGCCATCCGCGTCGGGGCACTCTCACACGCGCCCTGCGTTTGGATCTTCACACACGACTCCATCGGACTCGGCGAAGACGGCCCTACGCACCAGCCCATCTCTCAACTGATGGGTTTACGGATGATTCCTAACCTAACCGTCATCCGCCCAGCAGATGCCGACGAGACCTTCGAGGCATGGCGCATCGCCATCGAGAACCGCAACGGCCCGACCGCGTTGATCCTAACTCGCCAAAACCTCCCACAACTCTCCGCAATCGGCGCTCAGAGCTTCGCCCGCGGATACGTCCAACGCGGCGCATACGTCATCGCCGACCCCGACAGTGAGCCCGAAGTGATAATCATCGGCACGGGATCCGAGACTCAACTCGCTCTCGCTGCCGCCCTGCAACTTCAAAAAGAAGGCGTCGCCGCACGAGCCGTCTCTATGCCTTCATGGGAACTCTTCCAATCCCAACCCGACGACTATCGCGAATCAGTCCTACCTCGGAAAGTCCGAGCCCGCGTCTCCGTAGAAGCCGGCACCACCATCGGCTGGGAACGCTACACCGGCTTCGACGGCGCAACCATCGGCATCGACCGCTACGGCGCATCCGCACCCGGCGACATCGTCATGGCAAACCTAGGCTTCACCACCGAAAACGTAGCCAAGCGCGCTCGCGCGCTGCTATAGCTCTGTAGCAACTTACACGCCTCCGTCTTCTTCGCGAAGCGGCGCGGGACCGTAGCGACGACAGGCGAGTCCTGTAGTCAGTCGTGCGTCACTCGTGGCAAATCGTTACCGGCCCCAATCGCCTACCCGAAGGGCATTAATTAACATTTAGTCGTACAAATATTAATTGTTTCCTTCATTCCATGAAGCGAGAAAACACAGGCTCGTACATTCAGACCACCACGGACGGCGAACGTGTAGCCGCGTTTGTGCCGAACCCATTGCCGCCCGAACCACCGTTGGTCTGGGACGGCAACTTGGCGTCGTTGCTATCTGAAGCATCTTCAGCTCTCGGAAGGCTCGACGGAAGCGCGAGAGTTTTGCCGAACAAAGAACTTTTCATCGATGCTTACGTGAAGAAAGAGGCAGTTCTCTCATCTCAGATCGAAGGAACTAGGTCTTCGTTGTCAGATCTATACCGCTACGAGCAAGACCAGAAGGTGGCGCCGGGCTCCGACGTGGTAGAGGTATCGAACTACGTCAAAGCGATGGAGCACGGCATAGCTCGGTTGAGAGGTGGATTCCCGCTAAGCAATCGCTTGATCCGCGAAATCCATCAAATCCTTCTGTCTCGAGGCGTGGGACAGGACAAGACTCCTGGCGAGTTCCGGCGGTCCCAAGTCTGGCTAGGCGGTACACGCCCTGGCAATGCCCAGTTCGTGCCACCGCCGCACACGCACGTCGCGGATTGCATGGGTGAATTGGAGTTGTTCTTGCACGCCACCGACGATGAAATTCCTCCGTTGGTGCGTGCTGCGTTGGCGCACGTGCAGTTCGAAACAATCCACCCATTCCTCGACGGCAACGGACGAGTCGGACGTCTTTTGATCACATTTCTGCTGATAAACGCCGGAGTGTTGAGCGAACCGGTTCTATATCTGAGCCTGTACCTGAAGACACATCGCCGCCGTTACTACGAATTGCTGGATGAGTCGGGCCGTCAAACCGGCGACTGGGAAGTCTGGTTAACGTTTTTCTTGGAAGGAGTAATCGAGACGGCTGACAATGCTTATCACACTACGGATCGGTTGGGGCGGATGTTCGACGAGGACCGAGCCCTGATCGAAGGTACTGGCCGTCGTTCCGGTTCAGGATTCAAGGTTTTCAGCGAATTGATGAAACGGCCTGAGCTATCAGTGTCGCAGGCCGCAACTGCGACTGAGCTTTCATTTCCTGCTGCTTCGTCGGCCCTTGAGTTGCTGGGCGAACTGGACATCGTGCACGAAGTCACCGGCAAATCGGCTCGCCGCGTGTTCGGTTACGCTCGGTACTTGGAGATCTTGGAAGAAGGCGCAGAAGCTCTTGGCTAACCATCTCTGCCTTGATTCAAGAAAGTTGAAGCCTTTTCCCCAAAATTAAAAGTTACGGTTGTATGTTTTAATTTTCAATGCCTGCATTAATCGTTCGTTGAATCGAGATTCGAAAAATCAATGATCCTCGTACGTGTGAGAGCGCAGAAAAAAGATGAGAGGACCACGGCATGACATCATCGCCGAGATTCAAGAAAGTTGAATCTTTTCCATCGTAATTAAATTTTACGGTGCTATTTTTTAATCTTGGACATCGCCGTTAAACGTACGTTGAATCGAGATTCCAGATATTAAGATTTCACGTGCCGTATCTTATCGATACTGCCCAATGGTACCAAGAACCTTTCTGGTGGCAGGAACACCCGCATATCGTCAGGTTAGTCATCCATTCCCAAAACACCCGGTTGTATCATTACCGCGTAGTTGGCACTCCCCTCGAATGTGCCTTTACGCAACCCAAGGTGTGGACTATCGATGCGAGTAGCAGTTGGCACTGATCACGCTGGATTCAACCTGCGCGAAACCGTAATTTACACCATCCAGGATGCTGGACATCAGGTCATCGATCTCGGTGCTCATTGCTACGACGCGGAAGATGACTATCCAGATCGCGCCGCGCCAGTAGCCGAGGCGGTGATGTCTGGCGACGCCGATCGCGGGATCATCGTCTGCGGCAGCGGTATCGGGGCCGCAGTCACCGCCAACAAATTCCGAGGCGTCCGAGCCTCGATCTGTCATGACACCTATTCGGCCGCACAGGGCGTAGTACACGACGACATGAACGTTTTGTGCATCGGCGGACGAGTGGTCGGCGACGCCATCGCAACCGAGTTGGTCAAGGCATTCCTGTCTGCAAAGATGGGCGATGAAGTCCGATTTCAGCGTCGCCTCGATAAGCTCATCGCGATCGAAGCGGCAAACTTCAACTCCGACTAACAGATTCCCAGCGAGGCAACCATGTGTCATCACGAACATAACAACATCACGAAAGCCGCTGAACTTGGTCAGGCGATCTGGCTAGACCAGATCAGCCGCGACATGATCGACGGTGGCGAGATCCAAGAACTCGTCGATCATGGACTACGAGGCATCACGACCAACCCGACCATCTTCGACGGCGCTATCGCCGGCAGCGATGTCTACGATGACCGTCTCGCCGAATACGCAAAGGACGGAAGTTCTGCAGAGGTCGTATTCGAACGCATCGCGGTTGAAGATGTCCGCGATGCCGCAGACATCCTGCTACCGACCTACGAAGCGTTGAACTACCGCGACGGTTTCGTCTCGATCGAGGTCAACCCGCACTTGGCACACGACACTGACCGCACCATCGCCGAGGCGCGAAGACTATGGTCCGCGGTCGACCGTCCCAACGTGATGATCAAGGTGCCAGGCACACCCGAGGGCGCGCCCGCGATCACTACCTTGATCGGAGAAGGCATCAACGTCAACGTCACGCTGCTCTTCTCCCTCGACGCATACATCACCGCAGCCAACGCCTATCTCGACGGCTTAACGAAATTCTCAAGTTCCGGCAACGGATCTCCAGCGCGCATCGCATCGGTCGCTTCGTTCTTCGTGAGCAGAGTCGACACCTTGGCTGATGAACTCCTACCAGACAACAGCGATTTGGTGGGTAAGATAGGTATCGCCAATGCCAAACTGGCATACGGCGAATTCCAGAAGATATTCGCCAGCGACCTGAACGACAACACCCGCTTCTTCTCGCTGAACACGATTGGCGCGCAACCGCAACGTCCGCTTTGGGCTTCCACAAGCGTGAAGAATCCCGGATACCCACCAACCCTCTACTTCGACAGCCTGCTCGGCCCCGATACCGTAAACACCCTTCCCCTACCAACAGTAGACGACGTGCTGTCCACTGGCACTATCGCAGAGACTCTCACCGCCGACGTAGACGAGGCGGAAGCGCAACTCGTCCAACTCGCCGAGGAAGGCGTCTCTTACGACGAGGTCACAGCCCAACTCCTAGTCGAGGGCGTGGAGAAGTTCGCCGACTCGTGGGACAGCCTGATGGCCCGCATCGACGCGAAGATTTCGGCGTTAACGAGCGTCGGTTAAACAACCTGCACGGAGCGTCGCTTGGGAACCGCGAGTAGCATACGGAGCAAATCCCGATCCGGCATCGCGGATATCGTGCGCCGAATATGGGCGCGTGACTACTCGCTGTGGGCTGACCCGTCCCCCGGCGGCGGTGGTGATTGGATGGGCTGGCTCGATCTACCCGGCTTCAACTTCCGGGTTCCCCCGCTCGCGGGGGAAATGTCCGAAGGACAAAGGGGGCCCGTAGCCATCGACCAAACCCAACGCGATACCTTAGGCGGCATCACATCGTTGAACATCCTCGGCATGGGTGGCAGCAGCCTAACCCCCGAAGTCCTCTCTCACCTCTTCCTCGACACCAAACCAGCCCTAAACGTCTTCGATACCGTAAATCCCGCCACCATCGCCGAAGCGCTGGACTCGATGGATCTATCCACAGCCACCTTCGCAGTAGCCAGCAAATCTGGAACAACTGTCGAACCCCTATCTCTTGAAAATGTCTTCCGGCACGCCTTGAACAAAGGCGGCATCGATACCACCGCTGACCACTTCATCGCAATCTCCGATCCAAGCACCCCACTCGCAGACCGCGCCAAAAATGGCGAATTCGCTATCCATGTCGAGACTCCTGCGAACGTCGGCGGCAGATTCTCCGCGCTCTCAGCTTTCGGCATGTTCCCCGCTTCGATCTGCAACATGCCAACCGACGAAATGACCGCGAACGCGATGGCGATGGCAGATCGATGCCGCGCCGAAGATGAGACCAACCCCGGCGTCGAACTCGGACTCTTCATGGCCCAGAACGCTCTGAAGGGGCGTGACAAAGTCACATTCGTGATGTCCCCGAGTCTCGAGCGATTCGGACTCTGGTTGGAGCAGCTGTTAGCAGAATCGACAGGAAAGAACGGGCGCGGCCTGATACCCGTCGCTGCCGAATCAATACTGCCCACCGAATCGTACGGCGACGACCGCCAGTTCATCCGTATCGGACTCGCTGAAGAAGAGACTCCTTTCACTCCCGCATTTGACAACCATCCGACACTCTCAATCGAACTACCCGACCGCGCCGCGATCACAGGCGAGTTCTTCCGTTGGGAGTTCGCGACATCGGTAGCCGCCAGCGGCATCGGCGTCTACCCCTTCGACCAACCAGACGTGGAGTCGGCAAAGCAGTTCGCCCGCGCCGCACTCGAAACCGGGGTTGGCAGAGCCGACCACGTGCAAACCCTGAGCGATGCCATTCGATCCGCGATCACCAATAGCAAGGCCGGAGACTATGTCGCGATCGCAGCCTTCCTACCAGAATCCGACGCGCTGACTAACGCCGTTTCAGGTCTCCGTTCCGCCATCAGCGAATCAACCGGAATGGCTACGACCTTCGGATACGGACCGCGCTATCTCCACTCCACCGGACAACTGCACAAAGGCGGGCCAAACTCGGTAATCTTGCTCGCGTTGACCCAAGATCTGAGCGTCGACATCGATGTCCCCGGTCAAAACTACTCGTTGGGCGACCTACTCGCCGCGCAAGCAGCAGGTGACGTTCAGGCGTGTCGCGACAAAGGGAGGCGCGCTGAGTTGATCAAGATCGAAGGCGACGCCATTGAAGAAATCGAATCCGTAACCGCGATGATCCGACATGAAGCCCCACATGAAGCATAAAAGCGTTGAAGGTGCAATCTTGAACCCCAAATTCATACTCAACGCAACCGAGGCAGAACGCGGACTGCGCTTAGACCGCTCCGATCCAGAAGACCGCGCCCGCATCGTCGGCGCGATCGACATCCTGATCGGCGCACTCGATATCGCTTTCGAAAACGGCATTGAGCGAAACGACATCTTGCTCTGGCTCGATGCCGACATCGGTGAAGGCTCTCTATTCCGCGCCCTCTCGTCGAAAATCCCGACGATGCTCACCTACGACTTCGACGTTCGCGACTACCTCGAAGAAGCGTTCGACGAGATGAACGAAGTCACTACCAAGTTCAAACCCGATGTTCTCGTATTGCCGGTCAGGAACGCGGCTACAGACATGGGACAGGTCAGCACGCCGTCAAACACCTTGCAGATACCGAGTTCGATGTCGCCTATCGACAAGCACATCTCCATCTTCGACTTCGCCTCTACATTCGGCGTGAAGATCGCATGGGACATCCGCAAACCGCGAGGCGAATGGCCCGACCCATTGCTGCAATCCGAAAACGCCCTCCGGACGATCTCTAGATTCCAAGACGCCGGACTCGATCCCACGATGTGGATCATGAACCTGCCATCCGTGAGAATCGTCGCCGAGACCTTAAGCGCGCGGACGCACATCGACGACCGCAACGATGTCGTGGCATGTTTCGCCTTAGACACCATCTTCTGGACCGCGTATCGCACACAAAACGATGATCTAGATACGCTTCCCAACGCGGTGTCAACGGCAATCGACGCGATCGATACCATGCCCGGAAACGCACGTGTAATCGTCGGCGCTGAAACCTACGCGGCATGTCTTAATGAGTTCGCTCAAACCTCTAGAACCGCTTCCGAAGTGGCGGAATCTCTGGCCGCCCGTTTCATCGCGATATTCGAAGCTCTGAACGTAGAAAAAGTCTCGGTTTAATGGACGTGTGCCCCCGTCATTCCAGCGAAAGCTGGAATCCAGATGGGAAGGGCGAACGGAAGTAATACAAACATCCTCTGAGGAGCAGAAAAATGCAAATTGGCATAGTCGGACTCGGCCGCATGGGCGGCAACATGGCGACGCGCCTCATGCGCGACGACCACGAAGTCTTCGGCTTCGATCCGAGCCCGGACGCGCTAGCCGAGTTGGAATCTCACGGCGGCACCGGCCAAACTTCGCTCGCCGACCTCGTCAGCGCGCTCGACGCACCACGCACGGTCTGGGTCATGGTCCCCGCCGGCGACATTACACAATCCACCGTCGACGAACTGTCCGACCACATGTCCCCCGGCGACACGCTGATCGACGGCGGCAACTCCAACTACAAAGAGTCGATCCGTCGTGCAAATGAGTTGGCCGAAAAAGGCATCGACATGTTGGACAGCGGTACCAGCGGCGGAATCTGGGGCCTCGAAAACGGATACTGCCTCACTATCGGCGGTAACCGAGACGCCTACGAGCGAAATCTCCCGATATTCAAAACCCTCGCGCCACCAGAATCCGACGGCAACCTTTACGTCGGCCCAAGCGGCTCAGGCCACTACGTCAAGATGATCCACAACGGCATCGAGTACGGCATGATGCAGGCTTTCGCCGAAGGGCTCGAACTCCTCGAAGCAAAGCCTGACTTCAACCTAGACCTCGCCGCAATCTGCGAAAACTGGCGCTACGGAAGCGTGATCCGGTCGTGGCTTCTAGACCTCACCGCTGACGAACTCAAAGAAGATCCGGGATTGGAGCAGTTGTCGTCATACGTCGAGGATTCAGGCGAGGGACGCTGGACAGTCGATGCCTCGGTCGAGTTGGCAGTTCCCGCCCCGGTAATCACTGCGGCGCTCCAGATGCGATTCCGATCACGACAAGACAACCCAATCGGAGGACGCGCCCTAGCCGCCATGCGCAACGCCTTCGGCGGCCACAGCGTCAGACGTTCCTAATCCCCTCTCCCTCGATGTGCGCTCTGCAAAATAGGGTTTCCCCCGCTCGCGGGGGAAATGTCCGACAGGACAAAGGGGGACGCGTCGAGCATAGCGAGACGCAGGGGGTTCATGCCGTCGCAGAGGAGAGAGCGAGTGGCCTGACCCGCCGTCATTTCCGCTAGTCCAATCGTCATTCCCGCGGAGGCGGGAATCCAGAGGGGAAGGGCTGGGGCGGCGCGAACATCCGATGAAGCAAAACAAAACCCGACAGTTCACCATCGTCATCTTCGGCGCGTCCGGCGACCTGACGCAACGCAAACTCGCGCCCGCACTGTTTCATCTGCACGCCATCGGAGCACTCCCCGAACGTTGCCGATTCGTCGCGTTTGCGCGCTCGGAACTGAACGACGAATCCTATCGCCGACTCCTCTTCGAGGTATCAACCGACGACTATGTATCAGACGTGCAAAGCTGGTTGGATTTCGCCAATGAAGTTAGATATTTCCAAGGGTCGTCAAACGATGTCGCATCGCTTAAACGGCTCGACGATTTCATCCGTGCCGACACTTTCGGAGAAGCGAAAGACGACCGTCTCTACTACTTGGCACTATCCCCCACTCTGTACGAAAGCACCGTCAACGCCTTAGGCGATGCCGGCATGTTGGACGAAACCAACGGTGTTAGGCATCTCGTGGTCGAAAAACCCTTCGGCACTGATCTCACTTCCGCACGCAAACTCAACGACGCGATCCACGCCCGCGCCAATGAGCACCAACTCTTCCGCATCGACCACTACCTCGGCAAAGACACCGTCCAGAACCTGATCGTATTCCGCTTCGGCAACACCATCTTCGAACCCCTCTGGAACCGAAACTACATCGATCACGTCCAGATTTCGGTTCTCGAAGACCTCGATGTCGGCGATCGCGCCGCGTACTACGAACACTCCGGCGTGCTGCGCGACATGTTCCAGAGCCACCTGCTCCAACTCCTCGCACTAGCCGCGATGGAACCACCCGCCACCAACCACGCCGATTCCCTCCGCAACGAAAAGGCCAAAGTCCTCAGCGCGATCCGCAAACCAACCCCCGATCAGGCCGCACGTAACTCAGTCCGAGGACAGTACCGCGGCTACCGTCAGCTAGACGGCGTGTCCCAAGCATCGTCCACCGCCACCTACGCCGCGCTCCGACTCTTCATCGACAACTGGCGCTGGCAAGGCGTGCCATTCTACCTTCGCTCCGGCAAGGCACTCCGACAGAAATACACCGAGGTCGCAATCCAGTTCCGCGAACCGCCGCACCGCATCTTCGATGACGAAGACGCTTCAGGCCTAGTCCCGAACATGCTCCGCATCGTCATCCAGCCGAACGAAGCCATACGCCTCACCATCGACAACAAAAAGCCCGGCACCCGACTCCAAGCCGAAGCCCAAGAACTCGAATACAAGTTCCCCATGGGCATGCGTGACGCCTACGAACGTCTCATCCTTGATGCCATCGCCGGCGATGCCTCTCTCTTCACCCGCTCCGACGAAATCGAACTCTCATGGGCCGTCGTCGATCCCTACATCCAAGCATGGGAAACCGAACTCGCCTCCCAACTCTACCCCTACGAACGCGCCACTTGGGGCCCCAACGCCGCCGACCAATTCATCGCCCCCGACCGCTACTGGTCAAACCCGGTGGGCTAATCGCCCCTTTCATAGCACGAAAGGGGCGCGAGCAAGCGAACGCGACGCGAGCGGGGTATGCACGTCTCCTTCGCAAAGCGTAAGGGGACGCGGAGCGAATGCAGGGGATGCCCATCATTCCCGCGCAGGCGGGAATCCACAGGGATACCGCGGGAAATGTCCGAAGGACAAAGTGGGGCACACTTTTTGACTTTGTTCAAAAAAACAATATTTCTACAGTATTGCTATTCGAACAGCAAGTTTGTTCTAAATTTCACTTCCAACCAACCCCCCAAATCCTACGAAAACCATCACCTCACACCCCAAACGTGCCGACGCATTGCTCCCCACACCCAGCACCGAATCCCACCATAAAACACCCTTCCATATAATCCATCCATGCCCTCCGAGACCCCCACCTACACCCTCCTAACCGCCGACCGCGTCATCGACGCCAAAGGAGGACCTCCAATCCCGCAAGGAGCCGTCCTAACTCGCGATTCCGAAATAATCGCCGTAGGCACCGCCAACGAAATCCGCGCCCCCGACGGTGCCCCAGTCACCCACCACGACTACCCCGGCGCAACCATCCTACCCGGCATGGTCGACTGCCACACCCACAACAACGGCTTCGGCGATGGCCGCAACGGCCAAGACTTAGCCGCCATGGAAGACGAAATCCTCACCGTCCAAGCCGCAAGCAACGCCCATCGGAGCCTCTTCTCCGGCGTAACCACCATCCGCGAAAACGGCCCCAAAAACATGACCATGTTTCGGATCCGTGACGCCATCAACGAAGGCCTCACACTAGGCCCCCGCATGATCCTCTGCGGACGTCCAATCTCCATAATCGGCGGCCACATGGGATACTTCGGCGGCGAAGTCACCGGCGAAAACGAATGCAGAGCGATCGCACGGCAACTCATCAAAGAAGGCGCCGACTACCTCAAGATCACCGCCACCGGCGGTAGCACACCATCATCATTCCCCCTTCGGCCCGCATTCAACGTCGACGAATTAAGGGCGATTACCGACGAAGCACGCAAGTTCGGCAAACTCACCGCAACGCACAGCACCGCAACGCAAGGCATCATCAACTCGCTCGACGCCGAAGTCGACATGATCATCCACTGCGTTTACCAAGAGCCCGACGGCGAGTGGAACTACCGCCAAGATGTCGCCGAGAGGATCGGTGAACAAGGCGCATACGTCAATCCCACGCTACACGTCGGTCGAGCTCGGATCTGGTCACTGACCCAACAAGAACGTGAAAATGGCTCGAACGATGAAGATCGCCTCGCGCTCGACGCAACGAAACGCGAATTAGAAGTGCGCCTCGAGGACAACCGACGCATGATCGAAATGGGAATAAAGGTCATCACCGGCTCCGATTCATCATGGGGCGACTACCAACTCGGCAACACCGTCTACGAGACCGAACTCCTCGTGGATGCCGGTTACTCGCACATGCAAGGCATCCTGTCCGTCACCAAATGGGCATCCGAAGCACTCGGCGTCGACGACATCGTCGGAACGCTCGAACCCGGCAAGCAGGCCGACATCCTAGTCGTGGATGGAGACCCATCGAAGGATGTAAACGACCTGTGGAACGTAGCCGACGTCTTTTTCAGAGGAGAAAAGTTGGACCGCGGTTCCGAGGAATCTCTAAAGGCGGTACGGCAAACACCCCAATGTCATTCCCGCGCACGCGGGAATGACATTGGGGTAGGGATTGGGACGCGTTGACAGTTGGCGCATCCAAGTCATGTCATTCTGAACGAAGCGCACAAGTCATGTCATTCCGAACGAAGCGCACAAGTCATGTCATTCTGAACGAAGCGTAGCGGAGTGAAGAATCTAAAATGGCAGCCATCATGCCAAGTTCATAGATTCCTCTCTGCGCTCGGAATGACACAAACGTCAACGCTGTCCAAATAAACGGAGGACGATCATGAGCGGCGAAAACGAGCGATTCACAATCCTTAAAGCGGCAAGATTGGTTGACGGAAACGGCGGTCCAGTTGCCGAACAAGCCGCCATCTTGCTCGACGGCGACACGATCAAACAGATCGGCACCAAAGAAACCGTGCAAGCCCCGGACGGCGCGTCGGCGCGTGAGATCGACTACGGCGACGCAACGATCCTCCCCGGTTTAGTCGATTGCCACGTCCACCTCATTGGAATCGGCGACGGCCGCGCCGGGGATGATCTCGTCACGCTCCCCGACGAAGTCCTCACCGTCCAAGCCGCTCAGAACGTCAGAAAACACCTCTACTCCGGAGTAACAACCGTCAGAGATTGCGGCACCAAGAACCGTACCACATTTCTTCTCCGCGAAGCCGTCGAAATGGGCATAATCCCATCCCCGCGCCTGATCCTCGCCGGAAGGCCGATCGCAATCATTGGTGGGCATCTCTCATATTTCGGCACCCAGGCTACCGGGCCGACCGAATGCCGCGCCGCGGTCAGGCAACTCATCAAAGAAGGTGCCGACTTCATCAAGGTAACCGCCACTGGCGGCAGCACCCGCACCAGCCATCCGACCAGACCATCATTCAACGTCGATGAGTTCTCGGCGATCACCGACGAAGCTCACAAATTCGGCAAACACGTCTGCGCGCACTGCACCTCATCCGGAGGCATGGAAAACGCCCTCGAAGCCGGCATCGACACCATCATCCACGGCGTCCACCGCGACTCCGACGGCAACGACGACTATCGTCCCGACATCACCGACCGAATCGCAGAACAAGGAGTCTATGTAAACCCCACGCTCGGCCAAGGCTTGGCCAGAATCCGCCAACTTGAGGACAATCCCGAACTAACTCTCGAAACCGAAGACGTCAACACCATGCGAAGTGGATCGGAGATGCGCATGGACCACGTGGCCAGAATGCGAGACGCTGGTGTCGTTATGGTGGCTGGATCCGACTCCGCATGGGCGAACTATCCGATGGGTGATTTCCAGACCGAAATCGAAGCACACGTCATGGCTGGCATGTCGAACATGGAAGCGATCGTTTCAGCGACCCGAGACTCTGCGATGTCATGCCGCGTTGACGACATGATAGGCACTCTCGAAATCGGCAAGCAAGCCGACGTATTAGTCGTAGATGGAGATCCCATCCGCGACATCGCCGACCTCCGCAAAGTCCACGACGTATTCCTAGCAGGCTCCAAAATCGACCGCCACAACCTCGTCTGATGCGAAGCGCTTGCAAAATGCTGGCAGTGCTGTCATAATGCAATCATGCCCGTCCAGATAACAATCCGAAACGTACCCGAAAAGATACGGGATGAATTGGCGTTACGCGCCGCTAGTCAAAAGCAGTCGATGCAGGCCTTCTTGCGCGACGAACTCGAACGCATCGCGTCCCAAGCCTCAAGAAAAGAAGTGCTTGAACGCGCCAGGCGCCGCGTTGCTATCGCAAACCGCCAAATCGGCTCTGAAACTATCGTCAGAATGATCAGAGAAGACCGAGATAGATGATCGTCGTGGATGCTTCCGTATTGGTCGCGGCTCTCGTTGACAACACCGACCACGCGATTTGGTCGAGTGAAATCATTGAAGATGGCGAACTACACAGCACCGCGATGGTCTCGGCCGAAGTCGCCAACACACTCCGTCGAATGGATCGTCACAACGAGATAACTGAACTGGAAGCACAACTCGCATTAATCGACTTGCCGCAACTCGGTCTAAACCTTCATCCCTTCGATCCGTACGCCGCTCGGATTTGGGAATTAAGACACAACCTGACGAGTTACGATGCCTGGTACGTAGCATTGGCAGAATCGCTCGGTTGCCCTTTTGTAACCCTAGACCTCCGAAGCAGTCGAGCCGGTGGAATTCGATGCGAAGTCTTAACACCACATTCCTAAAGCCTTGACCTGCGCGTGATTTCACATCACCGCCCCTCGGTAACAAGCTGCAATGCCCTTACCACCACCCGCTTCCATCCACGCCGAATTCTCGGCGATGAATGCCAAAGAGCTCCGTTTGGCACAAGAGGAGATCTGGGAGTGGATTTCAGCGGCAGAGTCGGCTTCATACGACGACGCGCCTGATGATGATGTTTTGGACATGGCGAGGGAAGCCCTCAACGACATCATCGCCGAGCGCCGCGCTCTACACGGCGACGAGACTGCGCCCAGAGGTGGATGACTAAATGCGGTTGAACTGCGTTTGATAAACTGACCACAAGAGATCTTCTTCCGTCCACCCGCTCATCAACGCGGAGGTCCACAACATGGCACAAACAGCCAACGTAGTAACCAAAGATCAGGTATACGAAGCCCTCAAAGACGTCTACGACCCCGAAATCCCGGTCAATGTCGTCGATCTCGGCCTCATCTATGATGTCGATGTCGAAGACAACGAGGTTTTCGTAGAAATGACTCTGACCGCGCAAGGTTGCGGGATGGGCCCGTACATCGCCCAGCAAGCCGAATGGCGCATTGCTGAGATCGAGTACGTCGAAGATGTCGAGGTCGACCTCGTCTTCGACCCGCCTTGGAACCCCGACATGATCACCGAAGACGGCAAACGCCTCCTCGGTATCGACTAAGCGAAATCCCTACCGTCGCGGATCACCCGTTGACCACGCCTCGTAAGACAACTCCCGCCGAAGAAGCGCGCTTGGCGCAAGCCAGGCGGCAGTTCCAAGAACGCAAGCGCATCGCCGATTCGCTCAAATCCATTGGAAAACGCATCGGCGTATATAGCGGAAAAGGCGGAGTCGGCAAGACTACTGTAGCCGTCAACCTCGCCGCCACTCTTGCAAAACAAGACAGCGATGTCGCGCTATTCGACTGCGATATCGACTGTCCCAACGTCACCCGCGTCCTCCGCATCTCCGAAGGCCCGGTCGAACGAGACGGACGAATGGTTCCGTCCCAGCGCTTCGGCGTGAAGGTGATGTCGATGGCCTTCTTCCAGCAGAACGAGGAAGAGGCGATCATCTGGCGCGGGCCAATGATCCACAACGCCATAAACCAGTTCCTGCAGATGACGGATTGGGGTGAACCAGACTACATGGTTGTGGACCTGCCACCCGGCACATCCGACGCACCGTTGACGGTGATGCAGACCTTGAACCTAGATGGCTTCGTGATCGTCAGCACACCTCAAGAACTGGCCGCCCTAGACGCGAAACGCTCCATCAACATGATCCGCAAGATGAACCTCGACGTCCTCGGCGTAGTCGAGAACATGTCGGGCGGCATGTTTGGCCAAGGCGCAGCCGAAGAACTCGCCTACGAGATGGGAATACCCTTCCTCGGCGCCGTAACCCTCCGCCCAGACTACTTGGACGCGTTGCAACCGCCAATCTTGAGCAACGAAGAGGTAGCTGCCGAGTTTGATTACATCGCGCTGGGTGTCACCCGGCAGCTGGTTGGCACCCTAGCCTGAATCCTTAGCCAGCAACTCCACAGTCTCCCGCAACGACCGCGAGGCATCCACCGTTTCGGGCCTCTCATGCCCGATCGGCGATGCGGTTACGTGCCTGAACACGTCCGCCGCACCCTTGTGCAAGTAAGGTGTCGCACCGGCGGCTCCAAACGTCGCCGAGATCTGTTCCATCTCGTCGATCCATCGGAACGCCTTCGCACCAAGGCCGTTTACGCCTTGCATGTTTCGAAGCACCGCCTGCTGGCTAGACTCCATTTCTGCGATGAACTCGTCGTAGATGCCCAAGTTCATTGCCGATATCAGCGCTGAAGCGTTCAAAGCCGCCGCGCCTTTGCTCAACGATGCGTAACACATCTTGATCGCAGACGCCCTGCCAACTTCACCTCCCATCATCGGAACCGAGATCCCGCGTCCGTCGAGTTGACCCATAATTGCCTCGTGTGGTCCGGACGCATAAAACCTCGGTGGCTCTCCCCTACCCGGTGGACTGCCGATGATGCCTCCGTCGATGTATTTGCCCCCGGCGCTGTCGATGATCTCCGCCATCTCTTGCGCGACTGCTGGCGCAACAGGATTGCAGTCGGCAAAGGGTAACGGCTTGTCAGTTTCAGTGATGACGGCAGCAACTTGCCGCGCCACGTCAACTGCGCGTTCCGGAACGAGGACAGATAGCACTATGTCGGCGCGGTCGATCATATCTGCGAAGTCAGGCACGTCTACGATGCCGGCGATGTCGGACAATTCACGGGTTCGGGTGCTGCGCTCGGTCAGGCAAGTTATGACCTCAAGACCGTTTTCATGCAGAGCGCGCCCGACATTCGAACCCATATCACCAGGGCTCAGTATCGCTACAGTTTTCACGGTTTCCATCGCTGCTTCGATCCTTCGGCATTCAGTTCGTGGGCGCGCTTCGTTGGCTTACTAACAAGCCCGTTCCCTCTCAATGTCTTATAGGGAACGCGCTTTTCCTTTTGGATTCCGACATTCGCGTGTCCCTCCCCCTTGATGCCCAAGGGGGATCCAAAAACCTCCCCCTTTCCAAGGGGGAATTGAAGGGGGTTTTAGAACCCGGTCGGGCATCCCCTGCGAATGCGCTACGCTGGTTCGCGTCCCCTTCACTGCGCGAAAGGGACGGATTGTGGCAGTTTTGCAAAGGTCTCGCATTCGCAGGAATGACTAGACGGAGGATTAACCTCGAACCGCGGCGGCGATCGACTCTCCGACGAGGCTCGCTTCGCCTGGATTCAGTCCGAAGACATGGATCGTCAACGGGGCATTATCCATCGTGCGCGTCCAGACCGGAGGGTCTCCCTCCTTCAGCTTCACGACGAGGTCTTCATTGTTGAAGCCGACTACCTCTTCGTCTACGCCTATCGTCACACCGAAGGGCTGGTGGGCAATGATGTTATCGATCAACTCAGCAGTAACGCCAGGAATGTCCCGCAACGGCTTTATGATCTCCAAGCTCTCCTGCTCAGCGGCAGCTAACCGGCTCTCATGGTCCAACTTGAACCAGCGCTGAACCGCAGCTACACAACCCATGATCTCTTGTCTGTCGACCTTATGCGGTCTTCCGACACCTCGGATGCGTCGGGACTCGTAGCCAACGAACGAGTGGCGGCTGATGGCATCGATGATCTCTTCCGTGCCCATCGCCAGGCCAGTAGAGTGCGGTGCGCCCATGTATTTGGCCGCGATGCACTGGAAGTCGGCACCCATGCGCACGTACTTGCCGAAGTTCTCCAGCGGAAAGATCTGTCCGGCCGCATCAACGGATGCGTAAACACCGGCATCTTTGGCAATATCGATGACTTTGTCGAGTGTCACGACGTTCGGATCTTTAGGCGCTTGCTCTACAACCGGGACATGAATTGCACAGGTCTTATCGGTGATCGCAGCGCGAATGTCATCCTCATTGGTGCCGTTTTCATCACCGGCGAAAACCAGCTTTGCTCCGGCAAGTTGCAAGCAGCGGTCATACCAGTACTGCTCACGATGCTGAAGTACGATCTCGTCTTTCAAACCCGTAGTGTCTGGTAGCTGTTGGATCAGACCATCGTCGCCGCCCGCCATGAATGCTGCGGTAGCAAGAGTCAGCGCCGATCCGGCACCCGATGTGATGTACGCCGCCGGGACTCCGGCCAACCTCGCAATCTCGTTCCCCGCCGCCTTTTCCAGTTCAATGAGCGGTATGAATGCGCTATCAGCACGATCCATCGCCTCTTTCACTTCCGGTACTGGCGTCGAACCTCCTAGTAACGTCACGCTGCCAGTCGCGTTGATCACGGGTTGAGCTCCAAGCTCCTTGTAGATCGCTCCCCACTCCGATGTAACCATTTTCAACCTCCAGGTCGGTCATAATCGCAAACCACAAAGCGCGTTATTTTCAAGTGGCTTGTCGGTTTTGTATTCTAACGTTGATTCATCGATTGCACGTCGTAAATATACGATCGCGATCGAACCCCACGCGGTGAAGATTCGAAACTGACGAGGCTCATAAGCAAATGCTGACCGACACATCTGAGATCACTCTGGTAACCGAGGGAAAAGTCGCCGCCAAGCATTGGGCTCCCAGCTCTGAAAACGGCGTTACACGTAACGCCCCGATGCTATTGGTCTCCAACGAATCGGAGCATTCTCAGTGGTCAGAGTTTGCCGACGCGTCATCTGAATCCGGTGACATCTACGCCGTTTGGGATGTGTCTCCGTACACCCTCGTGCAGACGATTTGGGCGATCGGGGAACCAACCTCGCTGATCGCACATGGCAAAAACGCAGGAGATATTGCCCTGCAAGCAGCAAAGATGGCCAAAGGCGCAGTCCGCGCCCTCGCCCTCGTCGATTACGGACTAGGCGACGGCGATACTCCGCCGTTCGACAATACCACCTGCCCGCTGGTGTTGATCCGCGGTAGACAGAGTGAAATTGTTGACCATCGGAAGATCGTATTAGCTAGATCTGCCCTGGGGACTAAATGCAAACTGGTCGAACTCGAGAACTGCGGCAGCCGCGCTGCGGAGTCTTGCCCACAAGATTTCGCCGCAACCGTCGACTGGTTCTTGCGCGCCGACTCAGAATAGAGCCGCTCAATTGTGCCCGGAGTTAGCTCCGGACATGTCGTCTTCGACGGTTCGCGCTCCGTGCGATCCAACTACCTCCAACCGCCATCACTACTCCACCAAACATCGCCGCATAGACCCAGTTCGACGCGAATGCGAACCCTCCAGTGTCGGGCTCTTCTATCGGCGTTTCCGTTAGTTCAGGTTCCGGTGTCTCCATAGGTTCCGGCTCAGGAGTTTCAACAGGCTCGGGCATCGCGACGGGATCAGGTGGCGGCGTCTCCTCGACCTCTGCATGGAGCGACAGTACCGCAGTTGTGTCATCCGTCCATCCATGAGTCTCAGATACCAGATCGCCGTCGCCTGAAATTCCTGGGTGAGGTCGTCGCCCATTCTCGCCGGTTCCCTCTGACAACGCGGCTGACTCACCACCCAAACACGGCACCGTCTCCGTTGTCTCATCATTGTCCTCGGCGCCAGAGTCGAAAACCTCAGCGACTGCTGATGTGCGCCGGATGCTTAGCGACGATCCTTTGACCTCCGCAGAAGCCACGATATAGCCATCGTTCGTGCATGCAAACATACCCAACACCGTCATTATGTTGCCAACAAAGGCGCGTGCATTGCCGCTGAAAGAATCGCCCGGTGCGATCGGCCCGTCACTCCACCACTGTCTTACAGAAACAACTCCTGGTCTCTCAGCGAGTGTTGCAAGTAGAACTGAACCGTCGCCACTTTCCGATAGTGCATCGATGCCTAGCAACTCCCTAGGACGCGTGTACTCGATCACATCAACGTTTTTGTCGTGAACAACCACGACGGGCAGCGTGATCGGTTGACCGGTTGTTCGATTTTCGAGGGTTGCGCCGACTTCGAACGCGCGTGCAGGCCGAGTACCGCGCTCATCCAGAGCGATCTCGATGACGGTGTGGCCCCAACCAAATACTGCGCCGAGATCAACAGTCCCGGAAATACCCGGATGACGACTGATACTGCCTTCACCGTCGGCCGTGTCAAGGTTGGAAACCCCTTCCCCTTCCAGACACGGCACTGTGGCCCGCGATTCATCATTATTCTCGGTACCCGCGTCCCATACCGTTCCCGATCCGTAACTGGGCCCACCATCATTGGACACGATGATAGTGCCCAAGGTTATTGCGTCATTCGTACATTGAAGCGCGCCCAAGACACTAATGTGATCCCCTGGCTCAGCAGAAACGCGAAGCAATGTTTGCTGGCTGTTGGGATTGAGCACACCGCCAAACCTCAACACATCCTTCACTCCGGACCGTTCTCTCAGCGATTCCATCAATTCAGGTTGAGCCCCAGATTCCGCGAACGCCTCCAATCCCTCCAACCTTCCAGCAGATGACGGCAGCAAAACCGCGCTACTATCGTGAACTACCACGATGGGCGGAGAAATCGGTTGCCGCGCAGTTATATTCCGCACCGTCAGTTGGAAGTCTTTCTGTTGAGCTTCAACCAGCTGCGGTTGTTGGGAAAAGACCGTTAAAGTCAAAAACGCAACAAGCGTAGCGCTCAATATGACGCGTTTCAAGCATGCACCTCTTTTTGGCGATCCGACAAAATCCGGGAGTGATCCCTTTATTTTTCAAATACGAAGTGATCGCAAACTAGGGTTTGCGATCAGACAACAAATTAGGGTACAACAGCGCCGATTCAAATCCTTGGTTGACTGCGTTGCAAAGCCGACAACGATTGACAGGGCAACCCATCGAGAGACTTCCTATAGACCGAAGCTACAGGCTCATTGCGAGCCATGCGGTCCTCAGCGTCAACATCGTGCTTAAAGCACTAGAACATAATCACGGATCGGGCGACTTCACCTGCCTTCATCGCGCGGAACGCCTCATTGATGTCTGACAGTTTGAGGCGGCGTGTCACCATTTCATCTAAAAGCAACCTGCCCTGCCGATAGAACTCGACGTATCTTGGCATGTCGACTTTGAACCGGTTGGAGCCCATGCTGCAACCCTGGATCTTGCGCTCACGCATCCCGGTCGTAGGAATCTCGATCTTGGTGCCCTCGGGGATCATCCCGATCAACGTCGCTGTTCCGCCTGTCCCTAACGAGTCCCAACAAGCCTCTGCGGTCTCCTTCAAACCGATCGCCTCAAACGTGTAGTCAGCACCCCCGTCGGTGATACTGATGATCGCTTCGACCGGATCGCTGTCGGACGCGTCAACTATGTCGGTCGCACCCAGATCCATCGCGGTCTTCAGCTTGTTTTCGGAAATATCGACGGCTATGACACGAAGCGCTCCAGCTATGCGCGCTCCTTGAATCACTCCGAGGCCAACACCACCCGCACCAAACACCGCGACGGTTGAACCGGGCTCCACCCGCGCAGTGTTTAGAGCCGCGCCAACCCCCGTGGTTACGCCGCAACCGATTAACGCGGCACCTTCAAACGGCATGTCTTCGCGAATCTTCACCACGCTGTTTTCATGCACCAGCATCTTCTCGGCATAGGTCGCAAGATTCGCCATCTGGACTAGTGGTTGCCCATCCCACGATATCCTCGGTGTTTCGTCTTCACCGCGCATTGGCTTGGTCTGGCAGCGCGCCGGGTGACCGGTGATGCAGTGCCGACATCTTCCACAGTAGACCGAAAGGCAGAGGATCACATGGTCGCCTGGAGCGACATCTTGGACGAGTTCCCCGACTTTCTCGACAATGCCAGCACCTTCATGTCCCATGACTGCCGGCGTCTCCATCGTGTACAGGCCTTCGACAAAATGGAGGTCGGAGTGGCACACTCCAGTCGCCATGGTTTTGACCAAAACCTCGTACGGACCGGGATCGTCTACGTAGATGTCCTCGATCGTCAACGGTTCGTTAACTCTGCTAAATACTGCTGCGTCGGGCATTTTCTTCTTCGCCTTTCGTTAAACCATCGTCGTTCCCGTGCAGGCGAGAAACCAGATTGTCGGCTAGTCGTCTTCGAGTGTCGAGGTATCGCCCTCGGGGAGACCGAGTTCTCGTGCTTTCAACAGGCGGCGCATGATCTTACCGGAGCGCGTCTTCGGCATGATGTCGATGAAGTCGATCTCGCGCGGAGCTACTCCAGCAGAAAGCCGATCGCGCGCGAAACGCATCAACTCGCGGCGAAGTTGTGTCCCCGCCTCGTAACCCGGATTCAACGTCACGAACGCCTTGACAATCTCCATCGCGATCGGATCGGGTTTACCGATCACACCGGCTTCCGCAACCGCTTCGTGCTCGATCAGCGCCGATTCGACCTCGAACGGCCCGACGAGGTGGCCCGCGGTGTTGATCACATCGTCCGCCCTGCCTTGGAACCAGAAATACCCGTCTTCGTCGATACTCGCCTGGTCGCCCGTGATGTACCAACCCTTCTTGAAACGAGAGTTGTACATCTCGTCCTGCTGCCAGTAGGTGTACATCATTGATGGCCAGCCAGGACGAACTGCGAGACTCCCGGCTTCCCCGGGACCCATCTCGTTGAACTGGTCATCCAACACCCCCATCGTTACACCCGGGAACGGTCTGCCCATCGAACCGGGTCGTACCGCCATCGACGCAAAGTTGGCGCACATGATTGCGCCCGTCTCCGTCTGCCACCAGTTATCGTGGATCGGCATATCGAAGTATCGGTTGCCCCATACCACCGCTTCAGGGTTCAGAGGCTCGCCCACCGACCCGATGAATCTCAACGACGACATGTCGTACTGCTTCACCACATCGCCACCAGCGCGCATCAGCAGCCGCACCGCCGTAGGCGCGGTGTACCAAACGGTGACATCGTAGTCCTGTATCACCTTGTACCAACCGGACGCGCTGAATCCGCCTTCGTAAATGATCTGGGTTACCCCGTTCGTCCACGGCGCCATCATCCCGTACGATGTGCCCGTTACCCATCCCGGATCCGCGGTGCAGAAGTAGATGTCGTCGTGCTTTAGGTCAAGTGCCCAGTGCCCGGTTATCCACTGCTGGATCACCGCTTGATGGCGATGCAACACGCCCTTGGGCTTGCCAGTCGATCCCGACGTGTAGTGCATGATCGCGAAGTCGTACTGCGTCGTATCCGCCATCGTGAAATCATCAGGATCAGCCGCTGCCATCAACTCGTAGTAGTCGAGGTCGCCATCGGCGAGAGGCTCGCCGGATCGACTGTCTTTATCGACGCTGATCACGCTCTTGAGAGTCTCAATGTCAGGCAATATTCCCGAAATCTTGCCGCGCAGATCGGGGCTGGTGACTAAGTACTTTGCACCCGCGTCAAGCATCCGATCGCGTACTGGGTCCGGCCCGAAGGCTGAGAACAGCGGAGCGATTACACCACCCGCCTTCAAAATGCCCATCGCTGCTATATACAACTCCGGCAATCGGTCCATAAAGATGAAGACGCGGTCACCAAGTTCGATACCCAAGTTGTTCATCACTGCACCGAAACGGTCGGATTCGCGCTTGAATTCGGCGTATGTGTAACGCTCCTCCTCGCCGTTCTTCCCGATCCAGATCATCGCGAGTTTGTCGCCGTGCCCATGCGCGACATGGCGGTCCACCGCTTCGTATGCGTTGTTCAGACCGCCGCTAGGCAGCCAGTCCATCTTCTCGAACGCGTCGCGCCACCAATCGAAGTCGGCGCGCGTCGCAGCATAGTCTTCGAGGTTTGGTTGCTGCGCAGGATCGGTGACTGCCGCTTTATCGATCTGTTCGAAATCCAACTCGCTTGCTCCCTGTTGTTAATCTCCGGTGCATCTTGGCTATTGAGAGTAAATCGGCTATGCGGGTATATTACCGCGTGCACTTCATCTTCGCATGATTCCCAACTAAAACGCCCCTTTCGCAAAGCGAAGGGGGCGCGAAAGAGCGAAGCGAATTTCGCGGGGGATGCCCGGGTGGAGGGGGCCGGGCATGGGTTGTAGAATCGTACGTTGTCAACCAACGCAATTGCATAAACCCGAAAACTACGGTCGCACCACAACTAATCGAGAAAACTCAACAATGAAAGTCCTGTTCCTCGAAGACGAGCTCCCGACCGCGCGAGCCGGCGACATCCGTGAAGTCAAGAACGGATTCGCCCGAAACTATCTGATACCCCGCGGCATCGCCGTTCTCGCCACCGAGCACCAACTGCGACGTGCGGAAAAACTCCGTGCCGAAGCTGAGGAACGTCGGTTGCGCGAACTAAACGAGTGGCGCGACATCGCTGCCGAACTCGCCGAAAACCCCGTCGACCTGACCGTCAGAACCGGACCCACAGGACGACTCTACGGCTCCGTCACCAACACCATGATCGCCGCCCGCTTGTCCGAACTCACCGGACGAACCATCGAGCGTAAGCGCGTACGAATGCAGGAGCAGATCCGAATCGTAGGAACTTATCGACTTCCCGTCCGCTTCATGGAGGAGATCGACGCAACCATCACACTGAACGTCGTATCCGAGGACATCGTCGAAACGGAAGACGAGGAATCAACCACCGACCAGTATGCCATCACCGACGAGATCCTAGCCGCTGGCGAGATCGACATGCACGCTTGGGAAGAGCCGCAAGCCGTCGATTCATTGGCGCTCATCGCCGGGCGCATTTTGGCCCGCAACATCCCGCAATTCAGAGTCATCCACGGCAAAGGCGAAGGAAAACTCCGTCAAGCCGTACGCGACCGTCTCAACGAGATGAAGACCGAAGGCACCGTCATCATATGGGGTCCCGGTAGAACTGACGGCGACACCGACGCCGACAGCCTAGAAGCCGTCTCCTGGTTCACCGTCAGCTAGATACACACGCCCCTTTCGCTGTGCGAAAGGGGCGCGAGCAAGCGTAGCGATGCGAGCGGGGTATGCCCGGGGGACATGGGCTTTACCGCTTCGTTTTAGCCAAAACCCACGTCATTCCGAACGAACCCCTCGAACCCATGTCATTCTGAACGAAGCGGAGCGGAGTGAAGAATCTCATCCGGCAGCACCGGCAAAAGACGCACCGATTCCTCGGCTTCGCTCGGAATGACATCACACTCATCGCAGTTCAACACCCAACAAAACCCATCCTTCCAATCCTCAAAAATCCTTCACATCCTAGTTCAAAACTCCCCCATTCAGTTTAGGATTCGATACACCACCATCAGCTAGATTCCCTTACGCTACCGACCCGAATGCAAGAGCCGACCACCCTCCCATCAGACGGCAGTCCCCCGTCAAATCTCGACGCCGAAGTCTCGATCATCGGATCACTCTTGATCGACGGCGATGCGATTCTGCGGATCGAACCTTTCCTCAGACCCGAACACTTCTATGGTGAGCACAACCGAGAGATCTACACCGCCTGCCGCGAACTCTTCATGGAGTCAGTCGGCATAGACCAAGAGACCGTTCGCGATCGGCTGATCGCAAAAGACATCCTTGAGGATGTCGGCGGTGACGCCTACCTCAGCGCCGCGGTCGCCGCGACCCCGCACTCCGTCCACATCGTCGACTACGCCCACCTTGTCCATAACGCCTACGTCATCCGGCAACTCGGACAGGCCGGCGTTCAGATAAACGAGATCGGCTCCGACTACTCGAACACCCGCGACGTAGATCGCGCCGTCAAAGCAGCAGAAGAGATCATCTTCAAGATCGGCCAGACCTACGAATCTGCTGACTTCCTGCCGATCAGAGATGCGAGGTCGATCACCGAATTCTTCGATCCGCCAACGACTGATGACACCGACGAATCCAATCAGCCAATCGCCACCGGCTTCGAATCGCTAGACCGCGTGCTCGGTGGATTCCATCGCTCCGACATGATCGTGCTCGCCGCCAGACCCGGTTTCGGCAAATCCACTCTCGCCCTCAACGTCGGACTTAACGCTGCGAAAAATGGCAAGACCGTCGGCATCTTCAGCTTGGAAATGGGCATAGACCAAGTCGCGCACCGCATGGCGGCCGCCCATGCCCGCATTAACATCCAAAACATCCGCAACGATCATCTCACACCGCCCGAGCGTGATCGACTTAGCGATGCCTACGGCTACCTCAGCGACATGCGCATCTACGTCGACGATGCCGCGCTACAGACCGCCAGCGCTCTCAGCGCGAAGGCCCGACGCTTGAAACTGCAAGCCGGGCTCGATTTCCTTATCGTCGACTACATGCAGCTGATCAGCGGTTCATCGTCAGGCGGACGCGAAGCCAACCGCGTACAAGAGGTCAGCGAAATATCCCGCTACTTGAAGGCGATAGCGCGCGACCTCAACATTCCCGTACTCGCATGCTCACAGTTGAACCGAGCCGTCGAGCAACGAAAGTCGCACGAGCCGCGCCTCGCCGACCTGCGAGAGTCCGGATCCATCGAACAAGACGCCGACGTCGTGATGTTCATCCACCGTGACGACAAGAACATGTCGGAAGAAGAGTGGAACCGCCGCAACCCGACACAGGTCTATCCACGCGGCCTGACCGAGATCATGATCGCCAAACATCGTCACGGACCCACTGCCAACATCGAGATGTCCGTGCGCGACGAGTGGGGACTCTTCTCATCCGTCAGCGAACCGGTCATGGATTGAGGGGCGCACCATGCCACCTCAACCAATCAAAGGCTTCCCCCTGCCAGACGACTTCGCGACCACGCGAGTTCCGAACGCAGTACTCGGCCGGGTCCTGTCCACCATCGACGACGCCGACGAAATCAAGCTGATACTCCGAGCCATCTGGCTCCTAGAGCACCAGCGCGGCTACCCCCGCTACATCACCCAAGACGACTTGCGTCGCGACCGAGTGCTATCCGTCGTCATTCCAGATCAATCCGATTTCGACCGAATCTTGCAGTCAACCATAGAACGTGGAGTTTTTGTCAAAGTTTCAATAAACAAAAACATTTGTTTAATGTTCAACACCGCGTCTGCGCGCCGGGCCTCGATCGAGGTTTCGTCAACTAGCAGCGATTTGAACAAAGACAACAATGGTTGGGAGACCCCTGCCACCAGCATCGGACATGCTGATGCGTTTCGGGCGTATGAAGAAAACATAGGCATCCTGTCGCCGATGATTCGACAGAGCATCTTGGCGGAACTTGAAAATTTCACCGATGAGCAGATAACCCACGCCATTAGAATCGCCGTTGAGAACGAGAGCCGAAGTTGGTCTTTCGTCGCCGGCGTCCTCAGGCGCTGGGCAAGAGATGGAATTCCACATGAGCGAACAGACAGAACAACCGGAACAGGAACCGACGGAGAGCGCATTTCGCAGTCTGAACTCCGCAGATACTTGGACGCACAACGGAAACGGGATCGCACGGGCTAACGGAAGAGCCAGTTCGCCGCGCACCGAAATCGCACCAGAATGTGCTCGATGCAACGATTCGCTGTGGGTATTGACGTCTGGTGACGAATCCGGCGGCAACTTGGTTGTCGTGCCATGCAGTTGTCAAGCAACACTAGACAATACGCGTTCGCAATTGCGGACCTATTCTCAACTCGGGCATCTCGAAAGGATGACATTCGACGCGTTGATCCCGGAAGGCCGTTCCGGTCGCGCAGATGAAGCGTTGTTCCGCGCCGCAACCGAGACTGCCGAGCAGTTCGCGTCTGAACCGAACGACTGGCTGGTCTTCGAAGGCACCACCGGATCAGGCAAAACGCATCTCGCCGCCGCTATCGTCAACGCAATCATCGACCGCGGTTCGCCAGCAAAATACGTCTCCGCGCTCGATATCCCCGACATGTTGCGCAACGAACGCTTCGAAGACGATGACGCCGAGAGCGGCACGTTCGAATCTCTCCTCGATGCGCCAACATTGGTCATTGATGATCTAGGAGCGCAACAAACAACAAACTGGATCGATTCCAAGATCGACCAACTCCTTACTCACCGCTTCAACGGTCGCCTCCCAACGGTGATCGTCCTCGCCAAACCCGTATCCGAGATGCCGGAACGGATCGCGCTGAAGCTGGACGATCCTAGCCTTTCGCGCGTTTTTCAGTTGACAGGCGGAGACGAGACAGGCGGTTCAAATCGCGGCGATATCCCGAAGACGCTGCTGGAAAGCATGACATTTGAGACCTTCAATCCAGACGGGGCAATATCAGCGACTCACAACGACCGTGAAAGTGTCGCTGGAGCCTACAAAGCTGCTAGGCAATTCGTAGACCCAGAGCGACCAAAACCGTGGTTATATCTCCATGGACCATCCGGGGTAGGAAAGACCCATCTCGCTGTGGCAATTACCAACGCGCTTTCCGAACAAGGGCATTCCGTCAGCTTTTGGAAGACATCAGATTTGCTCGATAGATTGAGGCAGACCTTCGCCAAAAACAACGACTCGGACTTCTTCGCATTGTTCGAAGCCGTCTGCAACGCTGAAACGCTAATCCTCGACGAATTTGGTCAACAAAATGCCACTGATTGGGTGCTTGAGAAGCTCTATCAACTCATTAGTCACCGTTATGATCGGTTGTTGACCACCGTCATCACCAGCCAGTACATTTTGTGGGAGGGTGCTGACAATAGTGCTTGGAGGCCTGTGAGCGACAAGCTCCTGTGGGAATCGATCCACTCTCGTCTCAACGACTCCAGCGTCGTCACCGAACGCCTCATGGCAGCACCCGACTACCGCAATCGCGGCGGCTGATACCACCCCACAACTCATCGCATCTTCGATGCCCACAACCCATCCCTTTCGCGTCAGCACCCCTTCCCCCTCCCTCTTCTAGGGGGAGATCAAGAGGGGGTTAAACCAAGCGAATGAACAGGGCATCCCCTCTCCCTCGATGGGAGAGGGCTAGGGTGAGGGTGACGGGGCGGACGGGAGGCAGGGTTTCCCCCGCTCGCGGAGGAAATGTCAGGAACCTGCCCCGTACACGATACGGGAGACAAAGAGGCCGTCCATCCCTCCCCTTTTTGCGTCAGCAAAAGGGGGACGCGGAGCGAAGCGAACGCAGGGGGTTCACACACCACCAACACACCCATCATTCAACATCACCGCAATCACAGTTCAAAAACCCCAAACACCCAACACCAACGATCCTTAAAATCATTCCCAATCCTTCACATCCTAGTTCATTTGACTCTCGCACAACATCTGTAGTAATATAACAACCAAGGGCGTCAAACGGACGCCCAGACACGAAGAATCGCCGCGTCGAGAAGGGTAGTGCACAACCTTTTAAGACGTAGCAAGCACAATTGAATGAAGTACGGCAGCGGGCGGGGTAGCAGGGGTCGCCAACATACGACCCGCCGGCGATGTCCCGCCACAAGCCACTGAAAGAC
>DAOUJE010000065.1:0-14580 GCA_034423055.1 Dehalococcoidia bacterium
AGACGACTACGACGACGGAAACCTCAATATCTGGGACCTGCTGAAAGTCCGCCGCGCACGGATGTCCTCCGGCTGAAGGAGCAAACGCCCCTTTCGCTCCGCGAAGGGGGCGCAAACCAGCGAAGCCCAAAAGAGCGGCAACGGAGCGGGGGATGCACGCTACAGGATGGCACCACCGCCGCCGAGTGCATACCCCTGCGTTCGCTCCGCTCCGCGTCCCCTTTCGTTCCGAAATGGGACGGTGTGGCAGGTGGAGAATGACCATGGCGTGCAAAAGGCATAACTGACGCACGAATTGTTGATTTTTGGCATACAATGTCAAATCGGGCAGCAAGGTTTCATTCACGTCGCTAGCTCTCCTATCAAATTGACATCCGCGGTTGCGGGATACGATGTGACAATCCAAGCCACACAGAGGCGCGACGGGGCCATCCTCGTCCTACTACCCAAAGGACGGATCGAAGCTCCCGACATCGAAGAATTCGAAAAGCCCATTCAAGAGCGTATCCGCAACGGCGATTCGAATATCATCATCGATTTCGGTGAAGTAGAAGCCATCGATTCGGCTGGTATCCACTCCCTCCTTTCAATCGCCGCTCGCGTGGTGATCAGACAGGGCAGATTGGTGGTCTGCGGTCTTCGTGCCAATATTCGGACGCTGTTCAGCGTCACATCCTGCGACCAAGTTGTAGAGATCGTCGATTCTTACGATGATGCTCTGAAAATCTTCCGATGATCGCAGCTGGAACTCGCCGCTGCGAAGCCATCGCACGAAACTAAAATTACGGCATGACTATCGAATACCGTGGAGACCTCTGGACAATTGGCAGATGGGTCTCCGGCTTCTACAACAACGCTTACTTGGTGACCTGCAACTCCACCAACAAAAGCATCATCATCGACACTCCCGACAAACCCCATGAAATGATGGAAGCCGCCGCTGAAACCGACGTTCAAGCGATTCTCATCACTCACAACCACTGGGACCATCTCGAAGGATTCGACACCGTCACCGATCGCTTCAAGGTCCCGGTCGGCATCGGTGCCAACGATGTCCACGCCGTCGCTGAACGTGCAGGATACCGCGATCCGATCGATGTTTCACAGGACAGCATCTTACAAGCAGGCGATATATCCATACGCTGCATCGAAACCCCCGGTCATACTCCCGGCTCCACCTGCTACGTACTACCCGGCGACAATCCTGGCTCCTCGCCCCACGTCTTCACCGGCGACACCCTCTTTCCCGGCGGTCCCGGACGCACCACTGATCCTGACGCCTTGGACCAGATCATAGCCAGCATCACCAGCCAATTACACACACTACCGGCGAACACCGTAGTCATGCCTGGTCACGGAGATTTCACAACCATCGAACAATCCGTGGAAGAGTACGCCGTTTTCGCCGCCAAACCGCGTGATCCCGGACTCTTCGGCGATGTCGCATGGAAGTGACGACGCTCTGGAAAATCGTTCATCGGGGTTTCTAGCTGCCAAACCCAAGCTGCGTTACGTAGTGCTCGCCGTCGGCGCTCTGCTGACGTGGCTCTGCCTTGAAACGTGGTTGTCGCTGATCTATCCCGAATACCCGATTGGGATCAACGCTGGCTCCCAAACCTGGATCAAGTTGGCGGCGGCTTTCGTCTTCGCCGCAATCGCGCTGGCGATCCCGTTCATTCTGATCCGCGCCAAAGCTACAGGATATGTGTTCGCATATCTCGTTTTCGGCTCTCTGATGCTGGTAGCCGCCCACGCAATCAGCGGATTCCTTGAAGCCCAGACTACGAGTGTGGCGGTCAAGAGTATCGCCGCAGCCACTGTTGCCCCCTTTGCGTTAATCGCCGTTGCTTTCGCATACGCATCATCGATACCGGCTCCGGTAACTGAAAACCTGCGGTTGCTCATGCCCGAACAACGACTGATTTGGGCGTTCGTGCTGCCGCTTGCCGCATGGTTTGCAATCGGCGTTGTATGGCCGTTCACTCCATTCAACCCGGTGCTTCACCCCGACGCTCCCGATCCGGTGATCGCTCTGCATCGCGCTCTCGGACATAATTTCAGCGCAACATTCATATATCTCGCTGTCTTGGTGCCAATTAGTGAAGAGATTCTGTTCAGAGGTTTGATCGCACGACTGCTTCGCAATTCCACCAACGTCTACATCGCCACGTTGTTGTCAGCATCGATATTCGCCCTGTTCCACATCGATCCAAACTACTTTTCGTTCAACCAAGTTCTCTACGTATTCAGCTTGGGAGTCGTACTTGCGACCTCAATGTTCGCGACACGTTCGATCTGGCCCGGCATCGCTGTTCACTCTCTCAACAACGCACTGGTATCCCTGGATTCAATCGTTCTCTGACGCGTCCCACGAATAACATTGTTATCTTGTGAAGGATCGTAATGACTAACTCCATCCAAGATGCATTTCTACGCGCCGCGAACCAAAACCGCACCGCAATCGCACCCTTCGTCACCGTCGGTCATCCGCTGCGCGACAGCACACCCGCCGTCGTCGAATCACTATCCGATGCTGGCGCTGACGTCATCGAACTCGGCATACCTTTCAGCGACCCTCTCGCCGAAGGCCCTGTCATTCAAAAATCCAGCTTCCGCGCGCTTGAGAACGGCATCACGCCTGAATCATGCTTCCAAAACGCTGCCGAGATCCGAAGACGCGGGGCCACCACACCGATAGTCTTCATGGGTTATTACAACCCGATCTACCAGATCGGTCTCGACGAGTTCTGTGCCCGAACCCGAGACGCTGGCGTTGACGGCATCATCGCCGCCGATCTCCCCGCCGCCGAAGCCGGGCCTCTATTCGATGCCTGTGCAAAAGCCGACATCTCCCTCATCCCGCTATTGGCCCTCACATCCACAGACGAGACAATTTCACACGCCTGCAAACAAGCGTCCGGGTTCGTCTACTGCGTCTCACTTCTCGGTGTAACCGGAGCACGCGCCGCCGTATCTAACCGCGTCGAAACATTGGTAAAAAAGGTCAAGTCCCACACCGACTTGCCCGTGGCCGTAGGTTTCGGCATCTCCAACGCCGAACACGTACGGGAAGTTGGAACATACGCCGACGGCGCCGTGATCGGCAGTGCCCTCATCAACCTCATAGAGAACAATCCTCACGAAGACGCGCCAGAAACAGCCGCGTCCTTCATACGTTCACTGAAGCTGTGAACACTACTTCAAGAACTCGTAACGGATATTAAAATCACCGCGCAACCACCAGAAACCAATTCGAAATCATAGGAAATCATGACTGCAGTACGCGGCATCCGAGGCGCCACCACCGTTCCCGAAAACTCGCGCGACGAGATCATGGACGCCACCGAGGAGCTTCTCAACGAAATGGTCGCCGCGAACGATATCGCCTCTGAAGACATCGCCGCGGTCTACTTCACCCTCACCATCGACCTCAACGCAGAGTTTCCCGCCGTCGCCGCCCGCGAACGACTCGGCTGGCGGCTCGTGCCGCTGATCAACTCCATCGAAATCGACCGCCCCGGCTCCATGCACAAATGCATCCGGGTCATGCTCTTCTTGAACACGTCGAAATCGCAAGAAGACATCCGACACATATACTTGAGAGATGCCGTAGTGTTGAGAGCCGACATCACTGATGCCCAATAATCGAACAAAGCAGCCATCGAACACAATCTCTGCTTGTGGCACCGTCACGCGCCTCGACACCCTCAACACCAACGCATCCTTCACTTTTGCCGGCGAAACTTATCGCTGGTTCTATATCTGCCGGCGCCGCGCTTAGAAGCATTGGCACTCTGCCCGCGCGACGTCGAGACACCGCAAATTTGCGATCTGCGCGGAGCAATCAGACAACCCAAACTTAGTGCCCAAAGTCTCCGCGCGCCCGAAACCGCTTGAAACAAAGATAAAAACCAACCCGAAAACTCACAACATCACCAAATACGGAGAACCAATGTCCTCACGAATCAAAAACCTAAACGTGGCTTCCATCAGCCCGCTCGACCCACCTTCCGAATACCTCGCCGAGATCCCGATCTCGCGCGAGGTGGAAGAGCTAGTCTTCAAATCGAGGCGCCAGGTCGCAGACATCATCGCCGGTAAAGACGACCGGCTGCTCGTCGTTACCGGACCATGCTCCATCCACGACGAAGCCGCCGGACGCGAATACGCCGAACGTCTCGTCAACCTCGCCGACGAAGTCAGCGAAAACGTCATGGTCGTCATGCGCGTCTACTTCGAAAAGCCCCGAACAACCGTCGGATGGAAAGGTTTGATCAACGACCCGAACCTCGACGGTTCCTGCAACATGGCAGAAGGCCTCCGACGCGCACGTCAGTTCCTCCTGGATGTCGGCGAGATCGGCCTCCCGACCGCCACCGAGTTCCTCGACCCCTTCACGCCGCAATACATCTCCGACCTCGTGTCATGGGGCGCAATCGGTGCCCGCACCGCCGAAAGCCAGACCCATCGGCAACTCGCCAGCGGACTCTCGATGCCCATCGGCTTCAAGAACGGTACCGGCGGAAGCATACAACTCGCAGTCGACGGCATGATCGCCGCAAACGCAAGCCATGCCTTCCTCGGCATCGACGACGCCGGCGCCGCAGCCGTCGTACAAACCTCCGGCAACGACTCTTGCCACATCGTCCTGCGCGGCGGCTCCGACGGTCCCAACTACGATGCCAAGCACGTCGCAATCGCTCAGAAGGCACTCACGGACAGCGGCATGTCGCCCAACCTCGTGATCGACTGCTCGCACGCCAACTGCAATAAGGACCACACCCTCCAACCAGTCGCATACCGTGACGTCGTGCAACAGCGCGCCGACGGCAACCGAGGCATCGTCGGGCTCATGCTCGAGAGCCACCTCAATGCCGGCAACCAGTCCCTCAACGGCGACGCTTCAACGTTGAAGTACGGCGTTTCGATCACCGACCCGTGCATCGATTGGCAGACCACAGAAATGCTACTCCGTGAAGCCGCCGAGTTGCTGGCCAAACCGGCTGCTGTCGCAGCCGCATGACGATGCCGACGCATCACTCGATAACACGACGAGATGGGGTTGCACCAACAGATCGCTCCCATTGAAGAATCGGGTAGCGAAGCCTGCGTGACCGTTGGCACGTTCGACGGCGTACACAAAGGTCACCAAGCGCTCTTGCAGCGGCTCGTATCTGTCGCGCAACAGAACGATGCCAGGAGCGTGGCGTTAAGTTTCAGGCAACCGCCGCGCTCCATCATCGATCCGTCGCGCAAGACACCGCATCTTTACGATGTCGAAAAACGCGTCGACCTTATCCGAGAACTCGGCGTCGACACCGTCGGACTGATCGATTTCGACGACAAAATCCGAGTCATGTCAGCCGATGAGTTTTTGACAACGCTCCAAACATCCCTCGGCATGAAACACCTCGTCATCGGCGAAAGAGCATTGCTCGGACACGACCTATTGAACGTCGACCAAATAGGTTTAATTGCCCGTAGCAACGGTTTCCAGCTTCACGTCGTGCCGCCTATCCTGCGAAACGATCACGTCGTCTCCAGTTCACAGATCCGCTCCGCGCTCGCACGCGGCGACGTGAAACGCGCCGCCAAAATGCTTGGACGCCTTTACGAACGAGGCGGGAAGGTGACCCACGGAGCGGCGCGAGCAAGAGAGATGGGTGTACCAACCGCAAACATGCAGTCGTCACCCGATCTCGTCATGCCCGCCAACGGCATCTACGCCACTTGGGCCAAACTGCCCGACGGCCGGGTCTTACCGTCCGGAACATACATCGGCGACAATCCGACATTCGCCACCGGCAAGTTCTCGTTTGAAGTCCACATCAGCGATTTCGACGAAGACCTCTACGGTCAGTATGTCAGTGTCGAGTTCATCGACTTCATCCGTACCGACGACGCGTTCAAATCCGTTGAAGAGCTAGAAGCCCAGATCCAAGAAGACGTGCAACAAATCAACCAGATATTCGATTCGCTGCCGCCGCACACACAGTAGCAACCAGAGCCAAATCATGACCTCACAACCATTCTCAAACGTCATCGATGACCTGCAATGGCGTGGTGCCCTCTCCGATGCCACCCCAGGCGCCGAAGACCTCCTTATCAACGACAAGATCACTTGCTACAACGGCTTCGACCCAACCTCCGACACCCTCCACATCGGCAACCTTTTACCGCTGATGTGCCTCTCACGTCTACAACGCTACGGACACACCCCCATCGCAATCCTAGGCGGCGGCACTGGCATGATCGGAGACCCTAGCGGACGAACCGACGAGCGCACCCTCCTATCTATCGAAGACATCGATGCCAACGGCGAGAAAATCCGTGTGCAGTTGGAGCAATTCCTAGATTTCGACACCAAATCCAATCCCGCGCAACTCATCAACAACGCCGACTGGCTTAGATCTATCAACTACCTCGACTTCCTCCGAGACATCGGCAAAAACTTCACCGTCAACACGATGATCCGCCGCGATTCGGTACGGACGCGCATGGAACGCGAAGGCGAAGGCATTTCATACACCGAGTTCTCATACGCTCTCCTACAGGCTTATGACTTCCTAATGCTCTACGAGCGCGAAGGATGCAACTTTCAGTCCGGCGGCACCGACCAATGGGGCAACATTCTTGATGGTGTCGACCTCATTCGTCGAAAGCACGGCCCTGATAAGAACGGGCTTCCGCGCGCCCACGGCATCGTATTCCCACTGATCACCGATTCCAAAGGCGACAAACTAGGTAAATCCATCGGTGGAGCACCAGCCCTAGATCCAAACAAATTCTCCCCCTACCGTCTCTACCAGTTCTTCTTCAACACCGACGACGCAGATGTAATCCGCTACATCAAGCTCTTCACATGGCTCGAGCCCGAAGAAATCGAACCCTTGGAAGAAGCCGTCCGCGAAAACCCCGGCCGCCGCGAAGCCCAGCAGACCCTCGCGGAACAGATCACCGAAATCGTCCACGGACAGTCCGGCCTAGACCAAGCTCGACGCGTAACCCGGGCCTTCTTCCGAGGCGAATTCGATACGCTGTCTGCTAGCGAACTTGACGACCTCTTCGAGGGATCCGCCTCGATCCAAGTCGAGAAATGCGACATCGACAACCGCGCCCTCTCCTTCGAAGAGCTGGCCGTCGCGACATCCCTCGCCCAGTCATTCGGCGACGCTCGCCGCACCGTTCAACAAGGCGGCATGTACCTCAATTCAGGTCGCGTTGACGACCCGGCGCGCGAAATCACCCCCGAAGACCTCCTCCACGGCAATCTGATCGTCCTCCGCCGAGGCCGCCGCGAACACCGCCTAATCCGCGTCGCCTAGTAGACAGTGTGAGGCATCTGCCAACACCGCAGCAACAGAGCGAATCTGCTCGCATTGTTTGACATAGCACGTACGTACGGTTATCTTTAGAGCAATGAGCACATTCATGCCGTCAGCGACCCGTTGTCATCGCGTTACAGATAGCGAGTAGCTTCAAGCCCAAGGTTCAGTATGAATCTCGAGGACGATACGGTAATCTAACAACAGGATCGGAGATTGATGGCAACCAGCTTTACCGAAACTGTAGACAAACTTAGTCCTTTAGCTAAACGGCCAAGGTTGCTGGACCTTTATTGCGCAGCTGGTGGAGCCGCGATGGGTTACTGGCGATCTGGTTTCGATGTCCTAGGCGTCGACATCGAACCTCAACCCAATTATCCGTTCCCGATGATCGTGTCCGACGTATTGGATCTCGATATTGGGTTCGTCAAATCATTCGATGCGATCCATGCTTCGCCACCTTGTCAGGCATATTCCGTCACCGCATACCGAACCGGCAAAGGCGATACGTGGCCGAAGCTGATTGAACCCACCCGCGATCTGTTGGAAGCTAGTGATCTACCGTATGTGATCGAAAACGTTGTCGGTGCCCCCTTACAGAACTTCATCGTCTTGTGCGGCACGATGTTCCCCGGGTTACGCGTCATCAGGCATCGATTGTTTGAAACCAACTTCCCGGTCTTCGTCCCTGCCCACCGGAAACATCCGTTGGTTCACACCCTAGACAAGCGAAAGAGACACTATGGCAAAACAGACGAGTTTCAGGATTTCGTTACAGTGACTGGTGGGGGGAACTGCTCGGTTGAAGCGGCGAAAGATGCGATGGGCATCAGCTGGATGACCAAAAAAGAGATGAATGAAGCCATCCCACCTGCTTACACCGAATATGTCGGTACTTCGCTCATCCGGTTCGCTTCGTGACCAAGACGCCGAGCGTAAAGGAACGACTACGCCGGTACCTGCGTGATCGGGTTGGACAAGTGGTCAGCAATACTGAACTCCAAGAGGTCGCCCGTCCAGCTTCCGAATGGGCGCGACGCATCCGCGAACTTCGTGACGAAGAAGGTTGGGCAATTCGAACCCATACTGACGATGCTGCCCTCCGGCCGGGCGAGTACAGGTTGGATGAACCGCCCCCACCCCCGGGCTCTTACACCTTCGCCCGGCCAGTTTCATCTCGCCTTAGAGCTCAAGTCTTGGAACGAAATGGCTATACATGCCAAATGTGTGGGGCTGGGGCCGGCGACGAGGATGAGCATCACCCCGGAAGACGCGTTACGCTTCACGTGGGCCACATCGTCGATCGCAGCCAGGGCGGTCACGACGAAATGTCCAACCTTCGCGCTCTGTGCCGAACCTGCAATCAAGGCGCTAGAAACCTCGTTCAGGAACCACCTTCTTGGGCGTGGTTGTTGGGGCAGATAAGGCGCGCCAGCGTCGCCGATCAACAACGTGCTTTGGATTGGTTGAAGAGCAAATTCGACGCCACCTAACCACTGGCGACCAATTGCCTTCTCTCGGATTGCTTATCTCGATTGGAATTCAGACACCGCGTCGCCTAAACCAACCCCAATCTAAAATTAAACCAACCCCCAAACTCACAACCAACATCAACAACCCGCGAGAAAAATGACCACCTCAACCGAGCCAAACCTCCGTATCCCAGGCCCCGTCCCCCTACCGGAAGAGGCCCTTAAAGCCGCCGCACGACAGATGATCAACCACCGCGGCCCGGAATACGCCGACATGCTCGAGCGCATGAGCGACAACCTCAGAACCGTCCTCATGACCAAAAACGACGTCTACTTCATCACATCCTCCGGCACCGGAGCCATGGAGACAGGCGTCTTCAACACCATCTCTCCCGGCGACAAAGTCCTCGCAATCATCATCGGCTTCTTCGGCATCCGCTTCGCCGAAATCGCCGAAGCCGTCAACGCCGAAGTCACCAAGCTCGAATTCCCACTCGGACAAGCCTGCGACATCGACGCCCTACGAGACGCCCTGCGCGCCGAACCAAACTACAAAGCCGTAATCCTCACCCATAACGAGTCTTCCAGCGCCGTCTCAAACCCACTCGAAGAAATCTGCAAAACTGTCCACGACGAATCAGACGCGCTGATCCTCGTTGACGCCGTGTCTTCCGCCGGCGGTATGCCCATAGCAGTAGACGCATGGGGCATCGATGCCTTAGCCACCGCGTCGCAGAAATCGTGGGTTGCCCCCCCCGGCATCGCCATGATCTCCTTCAGCCAGAAAGCTTGGCAAGCATACGAAACCTGCACTACCCCTCGCTACTACTACGATATCCAGCAGTACGAGGACTTCTTGCAGATCGGACAGCCCCCGTTCACGCCATGCGAATCCGCAATGTTCGCCCTCGAAGTCGGACTCCAGTCAATGGTCGATGAAGGCATCGAAAACGTCTTCAGCAGACATCACGAGATCGCTGAGCACACCCGCAACGGTGCCGAGAAGCTCGGACTCGAAATTCTCCCCGAACGACGCTACGCGTCGGACACGCTGACGGCAATCAGGCTGCCGGAGGGACTCGACGGCAAAGCCTTCGTATCCAAAGTCATGAACGACCACAACGTCGTTCTCGGCGGAGGTCAAGGAGAACTCACCGGCAAGATCTTCCGTATAGGTCATATGGGATGGGTCGAAAAAGATCACATCGATCAAGCCCTGTCCGCTGCTGAAACGACCCTCAAAGAGATGACCGCTTAAACCTCCCATCGGGAAGCAACCCGATGAAACCCTCGAAAACAAAAATATTCAATACCATCTCAACCAGCATCGCCGGCATCGTCATCGCCGGGCTGTCATCGATGCTGTTAGTGTTCGCCTGCGAATCTGAGACTCCGACGACCGTACCTACTGCAACGCCTGCCCCATCGACCCCGCCACCAGCTCCAACGGATACACCGCAGCCCGAACCTACCGCAACCACCACGCCGGAACCGACCAATACGCCTGTACCACAGGTCAAGGCAATCGAACCCGAACCTACCGCGACTCCGGAACCTGAACCAACTGCGACTTTTACACCAAATCCCACGAACACACCAACCGCAACTTCAACTCCGACCGCTACGCCCCAAGCAGCGACACCAACCAGCACCCCGCTACCGCCGACCGACACTCCCATTCCACCAACTGCCACGAAAACGCCGACACCAGTACCGACCAACATCCCGATTCCACCAACCGACACCCCAACAGCGACAAGCGTTCCGCAACCTGTCGAAAACCCAACATCCGTCCCGTCGTCGGATACGCCTCAACCCGAGCCAACCGATACTCCTGTCCCACCGACCGACACGCCCGAACCAACCGTAACAAACACTCCGGAACCCGAACCGACTCCGACATTCACACCAGAACCGACAGCAACGTTCACTCCTGTCCCGCCAACACCTACATTCACGCCAGAACCCACGCCGACCTTCACTCCCGAACCGGAACCCGTCGCTGCCGGCCCACCAGCACCAGACTTCTTCCTACCTTCCATCACAACTGACGGAAACTACTCGATATCCCAGTTCCAAGATGAAAAATCAGTCGTTCTCGTCTTCTATCGCGGCTTCTGGTGACCGTACTGCCGTGCGCAGCTAGGTGATCTGCAACGAAAATACGACGAATTCAAAGCGAAGAACGCCGAAATTCTGGCCATCAGCGTAGACGATTTGACGGGTGCCGATACTATCGCGAGTCGGGTAGGCATAACATTTCCTGTGCTCTACACGTCCGGAGATGCGTCAGTTATGCAGGCATACGACGTTTACAGCGGCAGCCTCGCCATACCGTCCGTCTTCGTAATCAACCCGCAAGGCGAGATAGCATGGCAATTCATCAGCCCAAACTACACTCAAAGGGTGCTCCCTGAACGAGTATTGAAGAACATCCCATGAGAACCATCTCGAAAATCATCAACTTGGTTGCCACGTCCCTGCTGATCGGAGTTTTCGCGCTTGTCGCCATCGCGTGCGGACAAGAATCGGCACCTACCCAAGCACCGGAACCAGCAGAACCGGCAACATCTGATGTATCGCCCACGCTGCCCGAGGATGTTGCAGTCGAGGCTCTACCCACCGCGCCCGACTTCACTCTTCCCGCAGCCAACCGAGATAATGCCGAGATCTCCTTGTCCGCGTTCCAAGGCGATAAACCCGTAGTTCTCGTCTTCTACCGGGCATATTGGTGAGGTTTCTGCACTAGGCAACTAGGTGAGTTGCAGAAACACTACGACAAAATCTCGGACGCTGGAGCCGAAGTGCTAGCCATCAGCACCGACGACCTCCGCGGCGCCGAATCCATCGTCGCTAAAGCAGTTGCTGAATTTCCTGTCCTGTACACCAACAAGAACAACGACGTTCCTATCAGCTACAACGTCTTCGACCTCCACGGTGATGGACTCGCATCCGCATCTGTTTTCATCGTCGATAAAAACGGAAACATCGCCTATGAGAACATCGGTGAAAACTACAGACACCAAGTCTCCGGCGAAGAAGTCCTGGAAGCCCTGGCGGGCCTCTAAATCCACATGCGTAATCCACTCGATCGCATCCTCCGGGCTTTTTCGACGAGGCGGTTCCTAATCGCTTTAGCTACCGCGCTCATTGCAAGCGTGGTAGTGGCTTGCGGATCGTCGCCATCCGAAGGCGGCAAAATCGCGCCTGACTTCAGCCTCCCGGTTGCTAACCGCAACGTCGACATCACCCTGTCCGACTTCCGCGGTGACCAAAACGTCGTGCTCGTCTTCTATCGCGGCTTCTTCTGAGGCATATGCCTCGGGCAACTCGTCGAGTTGCAGAGTTACTACCCGCGTATTCGGCAGCAAAACGCCGAGATACTAGCCGTCAGCATGGACGATTTCCGCGGTGCCGCGACTATGATCGCAAACTCCGCCGCCACGTTCCCTGTCCTCTACACCACCAAAAACCACGAAATCCCTGCCAGCTACGAAGTCTACGACCTCCACAACGACGGTGTCGCCGCGCCCGCAGTTTTCATCATCGACACAAACGGCAACATCACCTACGAATACATCGGCAAAGACATCGCCGACCGACCCGACACCGCTATCCTGTTAACCGAACTCCAAAAACTCAACGGCTGACGAATCTCCGAATCTCCGCCGTCATTCCAGCGAAAAGGGCGGGCGGGCGTAGCGAGAACGCATGGGTGTGTGCGGGGCGATGGACCTAGACACGCCCTGCATCGCTATCTGGTCATCGTCGGCGCCTCACCACCAGCCAAGCGTAGACTGCGGATGCCGCGATACCGGCGATCAGCAATACGATGATCAGGGTCAATCGAGTGCGCCCCGCGCTGGCGATGCCGATCAAGGCGTCTCGCAACCTCGGGCCCACATCTCGCAGTGCATCGAATTGCGGGGCTTCGATTTCTGGAGGCTCTATCTCGGGTGTTGGAGGAACGGTTGGTTGCGGTATGTCGGTTCGGGGCGGCGTAGCAGCAATCGGCGGCGGCGTGGGCGTCGCTGTAGTTGTATGAGTCGGAATTGGGCTGGGTGTAAGCGTAGGAGCCGAAGTTGGCGGCGGCGTGGGTGTAGCTGCCGGTGACGGCGTAGACGTAAACGTGGGTGTGACCGTTACCGTCTGAGTCGGGCTTGGACTGGGAGCGGGAAGCGAGGTGGGCGTTGGCGTATTGGTCGGTGTCGGCGTCGCGGTGTTCGTCGGAGTCGACGTTGGTGCAGCAGTAGGCGTCGGCGTGGCAGTGGATGTCGGCAAGGGTGTCGCCGTGCCGGTGGTAGTTGGCGATGGCGTGGATGTCGCAGTAACAGTTTCGCGGCGAGGGTCTGCATCAAGCGTCGAGGCGCTATCGGGTTCGCTGGTAGGCGTGGTTGACGGTGTTGGCGTCGCTGACGGCGATGGTGTTGCGGTAGATGTCGCCGTAGGACTAGGGGATGGGGTCGGTGTGGCTGTGGGACTAGACGTCTGAGTGGCTGTGGCCGTGGGACTAGGAGACTGAGTCGCTGTCGGAGTTCGAGTCGGTCGATCTTCGCGGGCTGGTGGAGGTCTGTCGACGATGGCCGGTCGCCGTGTCGGTGTCGGCGTCGCAGTCGGCGAGTTGGTCGGCGTAGGAGTTGCCGTCGCACCTGGTTGCGGCGTATGCGTCGGAGTCGGCGTATTGGTCGGCGCCCCCGGTTGCGGTGTATGTGTTGGCGTATGCGTGGGTGTAAACGTCGGTGTATGTGTATGCGTGGGTGTGAGCGTCGGCGTATGCGTATGCGTCGGTGTGGGTGTCGGCGTATGCGTATGCGTGGGTGTGAGCGTCGGTGTGGGTGTCGGCGTATACGTATGCGTGGGTGTGAGCGTCGGTGTATGTGTATGCGTCGGTGTGAACGTCGGCGTATGCGTATGCGTGGGTGTGAGCGTCGGTGTATGCGTATGCGTGGGTGTGAGCGTCGGTGTATGCGTATGCGTCGGTGTGGGCGAATTCTCTTGACCCTGCGCTAAGGGTGTGGCGGTCAGGATGTAGGTGCCTAGGCTCCCGACGGTACCGGCAAATGCTCGCACCCATACTTCGTACTCAGTGCCGGCGGTGAGGTTAGTCACGGTACCCGATGTCGCGGTGGCGGACAAGGTGTCCGTGCTCCTCTCTATGGGATTGTTCTGCGCGTCTAGGCAAGTGTTGTCGTTAGAGTCTTCGCATCTGTAGTAGATCTTGTATCCGGTGACTGCTGCGCCGGACAAGGCCGGACCGGCGGACCAGGACACTGTGATCTGTTCCGCGCCCTCGGTAGCCGAAATCAGGATGGGCTGATTGGGTTCGCCGGCGCTGTTGCTCCGCGCAGTGTTTGTGTATGAAAAATCGGCATCGTTGTCGTGGAGCGACCACTCGCTGTACTGATTGCCGGCCCGAACGCCCCGGATGCGCCACTGGTACTTCACACCGTCGCTCAGCCCGGTTACCGTCGCCGGTTGAGATGTGCCGCCGGTGTAGCTGACACTTGACCAGTTGCCCCACGTGCCGCCGGACTGTGAGCGGATTTGAATCTCGTATCCGATCGCCTCCGTGACCTCGTACCAGAACAGATAGAAGCCGAGATTTATCTTGAACATTCCATAAGGGGAAGGCCGGATGCGACTTTGTGCTTCGACGAAGAGAAGGCTGCTCAGCATGGCGACCAGAACGACGGCCAGGATGAGCAGGGGCATCCATAAGGCAGAAGTGCGGCGGCGCGACTTAGACGATGTCGAGATTCGGGGGGGGGGGGGGGGGGGTTTCG
>DAOUJE010000066.1:0-19762 GCA_034423055.1 Dehalococcoidia bacterium
ACGGCACAGGCGGGTGTTTGCAATGTTCCTGATCGGACGATTTTCGAGGGGAGAATCGTACTGCCATCGTCAATTCCGGCGATGCCTCAATATCACTCGAATATTCCCTGCAAAACCATAAATCCGATCCAGATCGCAATGACCAGAACACAACACCAATGTTCAGACAGCCAACTACATAATCCATTTTTGGATTCATCTCCCACCTTTGGATTAGCTGCTTGGCTTCGACGCGTAGCATATGGATTTGAGGGTGCTGGCACCTTAGGTCTCTGCGTCCGTCGTGATACTACCGTTTGCGGCCTATAAGGAGACCTTGGGGAAGTATCGGGCGAAGATGATCGATGGCCACTAAATCGCCCTAGAATCGTCGCCAACGGAGTTTGGTGTGCCCTGATAACTTCACTTATTTGTTGTGCCGTAGGTCGATTTCGTCCGAATTGACGGTAGTCCAAAGCTTGCGCCAAGACGTTGCGTACAGTTTGAGGCAGGGCTTCCCAGGCTTGTTTGACTTTGTTGGTTCGCGGCTGCCAACGCCCGTGCCCTGCATGTGCAAATCTCCCGTCTGCAATGCGACCAGCAAGGGGTGGTATGTGCACAATGCCAGCAGGGTCATCGATTCCCGAATAGGGATGTTCTCCCAATAACAACAATTGGTAAACGATAACTGCAAGCCCAAAAACATCGACAGAATGATCAATCGGAGTGTTAGATTGAGTACGTTCTGGTGCACGATACTCAGAAGTAACTACTGTAGACAAAAAAGGAAATTCAGGAAATTCAGGGTCATCAATTTGAAAGCTGTCACAGTCAATTAATATCGGCACTAAACTACTACGTCGGATCAGAATGTTTTGGGGGTTGATATCGCCTACAAAACACTTGTTGGTGTGTAAAGCAGCGAATATATTGGCGATTCGTGACGCCAATAACGGCCTATCCGTCGCATAAATGGGCAAGTTGTTGCTTCTGCTGCGCTCAGGCGTCAGGCAATCGTACAAGGTGAAGTGATCACGTACCATTGGCATCTTGTATCCCACAACAGATCCATTGTCCAGAATTGGATCTTCCGGCCACGCCAAGACGGGATCGCCTTTGATGTGGAGATCGACATTGAGACTACACATCCGGGAGATCTTGGCGCTCTGTTCATCTCCACGCTTGTTTGGATGCCAGATCTTTGCGACGCTGCTGGGATTATTGATTATTCTGTAGACATCGCCTTCGCCGCCGCCACCGATCCTATCGCCCAGTTCGACGGGATAGCCTCGAATATTCGTCAATTTCGGCAACATCAGCGCGCTTTGCCGGTCTGGATCAATGGATCTCGATGTCACCCGACCAAGGGTCAGTGGGAGGCATGCGCATACTGTCGCCGGGAGCGGATCGAGACACAACCGCGACTGAATTCGACAACCACTTGAAGAACTCGCCCCAGCGATCATGCCTCAGCATTTTAGCCGGTGCCCCAGTTACCAAGCTCGAGTCGAGAGCGACTACACTTTCTCGGTCCAACCCGATCGGAAACCAAATTAACTCGCGATTCTGTAATGCTCCAACAAGCTTTGATTGTGCGTTCTGCAGTTCTTGGGCGGAACTCGTGGGTAACCCGTCGGACACGAGGAAGAGCCAAGGTCGATAGTACGGGATACCGTTCTGCCGGTAGTTATCCTTGCGTGCGCGTAGCATGTCGATTGCAGTCTCGACACCTAATGCCGTGTCCGTCAAGGTCTTGCAGATTAACGTAGGCGGATCGAAGTTCCTCATCAAGGCGAACTCATGTTCAATTTCGACCTCATCAGAAAAGGAAATCACCGCCAACTCCACACGTTCCGCGGCAACTGCATCGCGCGCAACTTCCTGCTGGAAGCTTCTCAACCCCGCGTTCACATCGCTCATAAATTGCTCCATAGAAGCTGAGACGTCGCACAACAAAATCACAGGACACCGCTGTTCTGGATTCTGGGCAAATTCGACCTCATCCGCCGCGCCCGCGCCTAGCTCTCCTGCCGGTGGGTACCTATATGTCATTTCACACCCTTTCTAGTGTTCCATTCATCATCGTGCTGCCTAGTTGCGATAACAACCGTTATGTCGTCAGGGCTTTTCCGCCGTGTTTCGGTCTTTTCCAAGATTTCGCCCAACGGAATATTATCGCCATCCATGCCGTCGATTTGCCAAGGCATCTGAAATACGGGCTTGTAGAACCCATCGAACGGCTCATCAGTGGCCAAGGTGACGGCCAAAGGATCCAGGCCATCGGTGCTGACAGCTATCCCATATATCCCTTCACCGCTGACTTCTCTGCGATCCAGCCCGGGGTTGTCGGCGAGGTTACCGTCGCCAGTGGTGACAAACGTGGTTTCATTCGCATATTCCCCGTTGAAGGGGCCGCTAAGATTCCTGAATTTGTCGTCTTCCATGACCACTGTACGTCCATCTCCGACGTGAAGCACGGCGACCAGACAATCGTTTGCAACTACTACTTGCATCGTGGTAGCTAGGTCATCGGGATTGGCGCTTTTATCTGCTGCTCTCGACTTCAAAGCTCGAATAGCACTGTCAGTCGCGGTTAGCAATCCATTTCTCGCAATCGTTTTGTCAACCGCGATCTTGGGGTTCGAATCCAACCGTTTTCTTAACGCTTCAACTGCAACGGTTGTGACCTTCTCAGAACCCAGATGCGATAACCGCGCTGAACCAGCTCCATCAGCGACAGCAATAATCACGGTCTCGGGGCTCTTGCGGTTCGCGGGAACAACGCATACAGAGTAGTAATCTTGGTTAGGCTCCCCCGACGATTCATGGCTAAGGCCGCGTTGACTGACCGCGATCACGCGCCATTCCTTCCCCGCGAAAAACTCGGTCCTCGATTCTCCCGTCGGTCCGACCGACTCCCAAACTTCTGAGCGCCGTCTAACCAGCCATCGCCAAGGTCGCCGTTGAAAGATATCCCAACAGAGCACCAACCAGAGAATGACCGCAACAGATTTAGGTATCTGTAGTATGCAACCTCGCACGTCAGTCCCTCAATTCGGTCCTTCGCATGCCCCGCATCGTTGGATCGCCGTCATTGTGTGCGGCTTGTTGGATGTCCCGCAGATATCATGCCTCAAAGATCGATTCCCTAGTGTTCTCCACGGATTTTCGGAAGTAGGGGTTTTCGACGTTGGAGAGAATCACGAGATCGACTGAACGGTCGAAAAGGGACTCCAATGCTTGTGTCAGGTCTCTGCGGGTTTGGAAAAGCAACATGTCGTCAGACTCGTCGAACTCGACTAGGAAGTCGATGTCGCTTTTTTCGGGGTTGAAGTCGCCGACGGCAGCGGAGCCGAAGACTTCTAGGCGCTTGACGTGGTGTCGTCGGCAGATTTCGGCTAGTTGGTCGGAGTGGTTTGTGATTAGGGGGATCATGGCGGGTGGGGGTGTTTTGAACTATGATTTTAATGATTTTGAATGATGGGGTGTGATGTTTGTGGTGTGGTGCGTTTGTCCTTTGGGCATTTCCTCCGCTGGCAGGGAAGCCGGCCCCATGACCGCCCCGATCACCCTCACCCTAGCCCTCTCCCATCAAGGGAGAGGGGATGCCCCTGCTCCGCCGCCCTTCTGGATTCCGGTTTGCGGCGGAATGACGGGAGTGTGGGCGGGAATGACAGTTCCCCCGCACCCGTCCGCCACGGGCATACCCCTGCGTTCGCTTCGCTCCGCGTCCCCTTTCGATTCTCGAAAGGGGACGTGTTCCGCCTGACGGCGGGGCCCCCTCCTGAAGAAGGGGAGGGCGGGTCACAGACCCGCCCCTACCGTTCCCTGCACCACCCTTGGATTCCCGCCTGCGCGGGAATGACGGGAGTATCGACGGGAATGACGATGGTTTTGGCTAGTCTGAGATTACGGTTTTTAGTTGGTCGATGGTGATGTTTGCGCCGCTGGCTATTAGGACTACTCGTTTGCCTTTGAGTTGGGGGCGGATTGTTTGTGCGCCGGCTAGGGAGGTTGCGCCGGCGTGTTCGACTAGGGTGCGGGTGGTGGCGATTAGGGTGACGATGGCTTGTTGGATGGCGTCTTCGCTGACGAGTAGGAAGTCGTGGAGATATTTTCGGAGCATTCCAACGGGGTAGTCGTAGGATGATCCAGTGGCGAGGCCTTCGGCGGCGGTCTCCATTTTTGCGTCGACGGTAGGGCCTTCCATCTTTTTCCACGAGAGGTAGACGGAGGGAGCGGCGCTAGATTGAACGCCGATGACTTTGGTTTTCGGGGAGAGGGAACGCGAAACGACGCTTGCGCCGCAGGCTCCGCTGCCGGCGCCGATGGGGACGACGATGTAGTCGATATCATCGAGGTCTTCGTGTATTTCGAGGCTGTAGGTGGCGACGCCGGCGACTAGGTATGGTTCGTTGGCGGCGTGGATGTAGCGCATTCCTTCTTCGCGGGCGAAGAGTTCGGAGTAGATGCGAGCGTCGTCAAAGATTGGTCCGTGTTCGATGACTTCTGCGCCCATGCTACGCATGGATGCCACCTTGGCGGGATTTGCTCCGACAGGCACGAAGACGGTGCATTTTGCTCCGAACTGTTGGGCGGCGTAGGCTATCGACTGTCCGTGATTGCCGGAGCTGGCGGTGACGAATCCGCGTGCGCGGTCTTCTTCTGAGGTGCGGGAGATAAGGTTGATGCCGCCGCGGACTTTGAATGCACCGAGTAGCTGCATGTTCTCGTGTTTTACCCAGACATCGGCATCGAGCATGTCGCAAAGGATGGGCACTCGGCGTAAGGGTGTGCGGTGTACATAGCCGGATATCTTCCGGCGCGCGTCGTAGACGTCGGCGATTGTGGGTTCGGGCAGCGGGCTTAGTGACATTGTGGTTCCTGTTAGATGTGGTGTGGCTGTCGTCATTCCCGCGAAGGGGGAATCCAGAAGGGTGGCGTTTTCAGCCTAACTATCTCCCGTCGAGGGAGGGGTGAGCCCCCTTTGTCCTGCGGACATTTCCCCTTGGATTTCGTTCGTATCGGGCGGGAGAAAGCTGGATCGGCCTGGTCCGGCCCCTTTTGCGGGAGGGTGTATGAACCCCCTGCGTTCGCTTCGCTCCGCGTCCCCCTTTTGCTGACGCAAAAAGGGGAGGGAGTGGGGTTTGCAAATGTCTCACTCCTAGTTGATTTGGATGGTTTTACGTCTCGATTCTAAAGTGCGGTGGAATATACTGGATTTCATCTGCCGCATTACTTATCTCGGCAGTAATTTCTAAAGCGAAAACAGTTGGCCACCACGGATACCACCGACGGTGCGACTAGGTTGACGCCTTCGACCGACGGTTCGACAAGGCTGACACCTTCAAACGCCGAGCCTGTCGAACAACCTGCTGATGTCGGCGTTTCCGCGCCAGCAATCAAGGGAAGCTGGTTGTCACGCACATTCGAGTCGTTGGGGCACCGCGACTACCGGATGATGTGGATCAGCATGTTCCTGTCGATGGGCGGGTTCAACATGTTGATGCTGGCGCGGGGCATCTTGATCTATGACCTCACGGGGGATGCGCAGAAGACGGCTTTGGTCTCGATCGGTTGGGCTCCTGGACTGCTGATCATGTCGCTGTTCGGCGGGGTCTTGGGCGACCGTATGGAACGGAGGAGGTTGATCCAGTTCTCCCAGTTCGCTAACGCGTGTTTCGCAGTTACGGTCGGCTTTCTGATATTGACGAATGTCATCGAGTGGTGGCATCTGATGATCGTATCGACGTTGCAGGGCTGCGTGTTCGCGTTGCAGATACCGGCGCGTACAGCAGCGATGTCGCAACTGGTGCCGAAGCCGTTGATCGGCAACGCGATGGCGCTGAACGCGACGGCGATGACGATGATGAGCATTGCCGCGCCTGCGGTTGGCGGAGTGCTCTACGAGATGATCCAGCCAGAGGGTGTCTACTTCGTGGTGACGGTAATGATGTTCTTGGCGATGGGTTTCACGACGCTGCTGCCGAAGATGTATCCGGACGCTCGCCAGAGCAAGACGAAGGAATCGCCGCTGGTCAATATCAAGCGTGGGATTGTGTACGCGGCTCGAAGCAGGCTCATCAGGGTGTTGCTTATACAGTCGGTGATCATTGCGATGCTTTCAATGCCGTTCAGGATGCTGGTGCCGGTGTTCGCTAAAGACCTTTACGGTTCGGTGCCGAGCGAAGTCGGGTGGATTGCGACGATGGCGGGTTTCGGCGGGATCGCGGCGTCGATGGGAGTTGCGAGTCTGCGCGCCGGACAGCGGCGCGGGTGGGTGATTCTGTTGTCGCCGATCATCTCTGCGATTTCGATCTTCGTCATCGGAGCTTTCCCGTGGTACTGGGTTGGAATGATCTTCTTCATCGGTGTCGGATTCGGCGAATCTATTCGCTGGGCGTTGGGACAGGCGCTGGTGGTTGAGCATGCGAATCCGCGATACCGGGCCCGCATGACAAGTCTGACGATGATGACGTACGGGCTGATCCCGATTGCCGCGGTGCCGGTGGGTTGGCTGGTCAATAATGTCGGGGTTCAAGAGACGGTGATTGGCATGGCGGTCATCCTGTTCGCGGCTGGGGTTTTCTTTATTGCGGCTAGTAAGTCGGTGAGGAATTTGAATTAGGGGATTGTTTGGACTGGGGTGCCTGGGATTTGAATGTCGGGATGTGGCCTGGGTTTTGATTGTCGCGCGGAACTTTTTCTTGAACTGCTGCGTCTACTTAACAGTTGAACACCACTAACGAGTACGCTCAACGGCGCGTTCTGGAATCTGCTGGAGTGTGCAGAATTGAACAAGGATAGTTATTCCATGACGATCAAAAACAGAAAATCGGGCACTGGAGTGCGGCTTCACAGTTCGATGTTGGGCATAATACGCGTGATGCGAAATTGTGCGGCGGGCAGGCTGTCATTCCGAGTGCAGCGAAGAAACCTCATAAAGTTGTCCTGGGGATGCGGGATGAGATTCTTCACTCCGCTGCGCTCCGTTCAGAATGACATGACCGAGGGTGGCCTGTCGGGCAACAGGATCCACTCCAATGTTGACATGTCGACACAACCTGATTTTTGGGTCATGCGTATGATCGTGGGGCTTATGGCTCTCTTGTTGGTATTCGTAGGTGCTTGCGGGACCGATTCGGTGCCGGCCGAGTTTCGTTCGATCAAGGAACGATCCACACCGATGGCGACCGGCACAGATGTCACGGAGCTGGTGAGCGGGAACAGTGGGTTCGCATTCGACCTGTACCACGCTCTGGCAGCCAACGATGGAAACGTGTTCTATTCCCCCTACAGCATCTCCTCGGCCTTGTCCATGGTCTACGCTGGAGCGGAGGGCGATACTGAAACCCAGATGGCGGACACGCTCCAATTTCGTCTTTCTCAAGATGCTCTGCACCCGGCCTTCAACTCCTTGGATTTGGCACTTGCCTCACGTGGTCAAGATGCACAAGGGAAGGATGGCGAAGGGTTCAGGCTCAACGTTGTAAACGCCGTATGGGGCCAGCATGATTATGAGTTTCTGGATACATTCCTCGATGTGTTGGCCGAGAGTTATGGAGCAGGAGTCCGGCCGATAGATTTTCAGGCGGCGCCCGATGATGCCAGGTCCGTGATTAACGACTGGGTCGCTGACCGTACGGATGACCGGGTCAAGGATCTGATCCCACCGGATCTGATCCATCGCTTGACGAGGATGGTGCTGACTAACGCGGTATATTTCAACGGTGCATGGGAGTACCCGTTCGATGATGCGTTGACTCAGGACCGGGCGTTCTACCTATTGAACGGTAGTGCAGTTGATGTCCCGATGATGAATACCGAGGCCGAGTTGGGATACGCGGCTGCGGATGGATACCAAGTCTTGGACCTGCCCTACGACGGCGGCGAACTATCTATGACTATCATGTTGCCAGACCGAGATCGTTTCAGGGAGTTCGAAGCTTCTCTTGATGCAGAACTCGCGAGGCAGTCTATCCACAGTCTCGAAGCACGCTATGTCGACTTAAGGATGCCGAAGTTCGAGTTCGAATCGCAGTTCCGGCTTGGCGAGGAACTCAAAGCCATGGGCATGGACAAAGCTTTTGAAAGTTCCGCTTCCGATTTCTCCGGCATGGACGGCAACTCGTGTGTCGCGGGAGATGATCCGTGTTTATACATGGAAGATGTCGTTCACAAGGCCTTCGTGTCGGTTGACGAGGACGGTACGGAAGCGGCCGCGGCGACTGCTGCGCTCATGGTACAGGAATCGGCGAAACCTCAACCGATCAATGTAACGGTTGACAGGCCATTCATCTTTATGATCCGTGACCGGGCAACTGACGCTATCTTGTTTATCGGGAGGGTCGAGAAGGTTTAGCAGGTGTCCTTCCCCGTCCGGGCATACCTCGCTCGCATCGCTGCGCTTGCTCGCGCCCCTTTCGCCGTGCGAAAGGGGCAACCCCTGCTGCTCGCTTCGCTTGTACGCGTCCTCCCTTGTTTCGCAGGCGTGATGCGAAATTATGCGACCAGGCGGACTGTCATTCCGAGCCCCTCGCGCTGTCATTCCGAGCGCAGCGAGGAATCTCATAAAGTCGTCCTGGGTATGTCGTATGAGATTCTTCACTCCGCTGCGCTGCGTTCGGAATGACATGATTGCGGCTGCGCTGCGTTCGGAATGACATGATCGAGGCTGCGCTACATTCAGAATGACATGACCGAGGGTGGCCTGTCAGGCAACAGGATCCACTCCAATGTTGACATGTCGACACAACCTGATTTTTGCATCACGCGTTTTCGCGAAGGGGAGGAAAGGCGTTAGCCCTAGTGGTGTCTAGGTCAAGTTGGTTGGTGTAAACTTCGCTTGATGTTCGGCGAAGTTCTATATGGCATTAAAAGCGCATAAGCATAATCCTGCAGTTCGTCATCTCAGACCCCACGCAGTATCGACGCGCATGAGAGTGCGCGGGCGAAGCGCGGCGCGCAGAACTTTCCATTCTCTCGGCAATCCGGCTTATCGCCGTTTCTGGGTGAGCCTCATCATCCTGATGGCGGGCGTCAACATGCAGATGATGGCTCGCGGGCAACTGGCTTGGGATCTGACGAATGACACCTTCATGGTTGCGCTGGTAGGTTCGGCATTTGCGCCGCCGATATTGGTCTTCTCGGTTTTCGGCGGAGCTTTCGCGGACCGCTGGGACCGGAAGAAGATGATTCAGTACAGCCAGTTGGCGATATGCGGCATCGCTGGTCTGGTAGGTCTCGCAATTTTGACGGAGGCCATCTCGATCTGGATTCTGATGCTTGCCGGGTTTGCACAAGGAATGGGCTGGTCGTTCATGATGCCGGCTCGGCAGTCGATCATCCCGCAGTTGGTCAGCAAGAACGAGATCACGAATGCGATTGCGCTGAGCGCATCTGGGATGGCCTTGATGACGCTTTCGGGTCCGGGTCTTGGAGGGCTTGCTTACGGATGGTTGGGTCCGGCGAATACGTATTTCATCATCACAGGGCTTATGTTTGTCGCTTTTTTGATGATGAGCGGCGTGCAAGTGACTGGGGAGGCGGTTTCGAAGAAGAGACGCGAGGAGAAGGTTCTGAATGCGGTTTGGGAAGGATTGCGCTACTCAGCTAGCAATCGAACGATTCTCATTCTGTTCCTGCTTCTTCTTGCGACGACGATGACGTCGATGTCGTTCCGATCATTGATGCCGGCGCAGGTGGAGCTGATTTTCGAGGGAGGTCCGAGGCAGTTGGGGGTATTGATGAGCATGATTGGGTTCGGTGCGCTGCTGGGTTCGTTGTTCATCGCCGGGCTTACTGAAAACGTGCGGAGGGGCGTGGTGCTGTTGGCGTGCACCGGCCTGTCTGCGGCGGCGATATTGGTATCGACCTTTGTGGCATTTTTCATCATCGCGATGTTCGCGATGATGGTCCTGGGTTTAGGGGATGCCGGGAGACGTTCGTTGAACGCGGCGATGTTGATGGAGCAGGCGGATGAGGAGCATCGAGGGAGAGTTATGGGCATCTACATGCTGAACTTCGGTCTGACACCGATCGGGGCGATACCGCTCGGGATACTGGCGGAGGCTACGGATATCCGCGTGGCGTTTGCAGTAGCCGGCATCATCCTCGCGGTAGCAGTGTTGTTGACCTGGACTCTCACGCCGCGGATCAGGCGGCTGTAGTTTGACTGTAGGCGTTGGTGGAGCAGTAGGATACGGCCGGAGCTACGCCAGCCGGACGTTCCATTCGCTCCACAATCCGAACTATCGCAAGTTTTGGATCAGCCTTATCTTCCTGATGGCTGGCATCAACATGCAGCATCTGGCGCGTGGTTTTTTGGCGTGGGAGCTGACGCACGATGCGTTTCTGGTGGCGTTGGTAGGTGCGGGGTTCGCGCCGCCGATATTGATCTTCGGGTTGTTTGGTGGTTCGCTCGCCGACCGTTGGAATCGTCGAAGAATAATCCAGTACGCACAGTTGATCGTCAGTTTGGTGGCATTGTTCGTTGGGATTTCTATAGTTATGGATTTCGTCTCGATCTGGGTGTTGTTCGGGGCGGGACTTACGCAGGGATTCTGCTGGTCGTTCATGATGCCGGCGCGGCAAGCTATCATCCCGCAGCTGGTGCCGGACGGTGAGTTGACGAATGCGGTGGCCTTGAACGCGTCGGGGATGGCATTGATGACGCTATCTGGTCCCAGTATTGGCGGTCTAGCGTACTCTTGGCTCGGTCCGCAAGCAACATATTTTTTGATGTCAGGAATGATGTTCATCGCCTTCTTGATGATGACGAGGGTCAAGGTGGCGCGGCCTGATGCTTCTGCGCCCGGTCGTCGGAGAGAGAACGTTTTCGACTCTGTCTTGGATGGGCTTCGCTACTCGGCACGCAACAAGACGATTCTGGTTCTGTTGTTGCTGACGCTGGCAACGACGATGACCTCGCAGTCGTTCCGCAGCCTGATGCCGGTGCAAGTGGAACTGATATTTGGTGGCGGATCGACGGAGTTGGGGATATTGATGAGCACGATTGGAGTGGGTGCGTTGATCGGCTCATTGTTCATCGCCGGGTTGACTGAGAACGTTAAACGCGGGGTTGTGTTGCTGGTGGCGGGTGCGTTGTCGGCGCTGGCGATTCTCGTATCGACATATGTCACGGTGTTCCTGATCGGTATCGTTGCGATGCTGGCGCTCGGACTCGGCGATTCGGGTCGCCGGGCTCTCAACTCGGCGTTGATTCTGGAGCAGACGGACGCGGAGCATCGAGGACGCGTGATGGGGATATACATGCTGAATTTCGGGCTCAGGCCGATCGGTGCGATCCCGCTGGGCATCTTGGCAGAGCGGACAAGCATCCAGACATCATTCGCGGTAGCTGGCGCGGTTTTAATAGTCAGCGTGATCTTGGTTTGGATTTTGGCACCGCGGATACGGAGGTTGTAGTTGGGTGGTTATTACTCGAGGTCACTGCACTGATGGCGGGCTGGGCACCCCCTGCGTCTCGCTTCGCTCGCCGCGTCCCCCTCGCTGCGCGAAGGTGACGGGTTCGTCGTCTTTAGCACTGGATTTTCGCTTTCGGAGGAATGACGGCGTGGTTAGATCGTAATCTTGAATGAGACGGTTTTTTGAACCAGCTATACGATTCCCGCACCCAATGCCCATAAAAGTTATGCCAGATGCTCTCGCGTCGCGTGTTGCGGCTGGAGAGGTGGTTGAGCGGCCGGCGTCGGTAGTCAAGGAGTTGATCGAGAACTCGCTCGACGCGGGCGCCAGTCGCATTGACATCGAGCTGGAAGGCGGCGGACGTAATTTGATACGAGTTGCCGATGATGGGCACGGCATAGCCGCGGGGGAGTTGGCTCTGGCATTTGAGCGGTTTGCTACAAGCAAAGTGGACGAGTCGAGTGATCTAGTGGCGATACCGACTTTGGGTTTCCGCGGAGAGGCGTTGCCGTCAATAGCTGCGGTAGCGGATGTGACGGCGGTTTCGCGGCATGTCGAATCAGAGAGCGGCGCTGAGTGCAATGTCACTTTCGGGTCTGAGGCGCAAGTTCTCGCCGCTGGGGCGCCGGTTGGCACCTCAGTCACGGTACGGCAGTTGTTCCGAAATGTGCCGGCGCGTTTGAAGTTCTTGAGCAGCCCTTCGGCCGAAGCGGCAAGGGTCGCAACGCTTGTCGGTCAGATGGCGTTGATCCGAAGCGATGTGCGGTTTCGTCTTACCGTCGACGGGGCGGTTCGCGTCAACACACCGGGTGATTTCGACGATGCGGCAGCTTTGGCGGCCGTTTACCGCGTCAAGGATCCGTCGGCTTTGGTAAACATCTATGCCGACCTCGATGCTGCATTCAGCGTTGGTGGTGCTCTTGCGATGCCGAATCTGCACTTTGGGCGGCGATCGCATATCACGATAGCGGTTAACGGTAGGTTGGTCCAGACGTATCGGCTGACCTACGCGGTGGAGCGCGGATATCAGGGATTCTTGCCCGACCGAAGATTTCCGATGGCTTTGATCAAGGTTCACGCGCCACTCGAAGACGTTGATGTAAACGTGCATCCTCAAAAGACCGAAGTGCGATTTCGGCGCGAAGGGTTGATCTTCTCAGTCGTCGATAAGGCGGTTAAAGGTGCGTTGGGCGAACGTGCGGCGGTCCGACAGTTTTCGGATACACGGATCGCGTCATCGTTGACCACTTCTCTTGAGGGCGCGTTCGCGATGCGTCGGAGTTCAGGTTTCGAACAAGCGACCGACGCGCCGATTGAGAACGATGTCGATGAGCAACCTACCAATGTGAATGGCGTTCAAACTCAGAGTAGCATCGTTAAGCCGCAAGATAGGGAACAGACGAAGTCGCGACAACGCTCCACGCCTCAGTCTCCGGGCACTGCAAGGCATCGCGATGTGCTGCCAGGATTGCGCGTGCTCGGTCAGGCTCAATCTACGTACATAGTTGCGGAGGATGCGAACGGTGTATTTCTGATCGACCAACATGCGGCGCACGAACGGGTAAAGTTCGAGGAGATACGAGCTAAACATGCGCTCCAGGCGAGCGAATCTCAGCTCTTGCTTTCACCGCAGCTAGTTGATCTGACTCCTCAACGTCAGGTCGTATACAGCGAAGGCGCGCAGTGGTTCCAAGAATCGGGTTGGGACATCGAGCCGTTCGGCGGTGGGTCAGTTCTGATTCGTGCAGTGCCTCAAGTGCTTGCAGAACGAGCGGCGATGAGCGCCAACACCGCGGAAAAGGCACTGATCAGAGTATTGGACGACATGTCGGAGACCGATCAATGGCGTTCAGATGCAGATACGATGCCATGGTCGGAGAGATTGTTGGCTACGATGGCGTGTCACGCCGCGGTCAGGGCGGGAGACAGCTTGACGCTGGAGAGTTGCGAGGAGATTGTGCGATTGTTGCAGGAATGCGAGCATCCGCAGTCATGTCCGCACGGCAGGCCGACGATGTTGCTACTGACCGGCGAAGCGTTGGAGCGTGAGTTCGGGCGAAGGAAGTGAGGGGATCAACGCCCAACCGTTAGAATCGATTGCAAGTACAGTCGCACACCTTTCTCGTTAGGCATTCGTTGAGCATCGACGCTAATCGCGGGGGCGGTTCAGATGCGGGGTTGAACCCGATCCGTCGTCTTCAGATATTCCTCGACACCATCAAGTTCGAGCACTCGATTTTTGCGTTGCCGTTCGCGGTGGTGGCGGCGTTCATGGTGGCGGAGGGATGGCCTGATTGGATCGCATTCGGATGGGTGATAGTGGCGATGGTGACGTTGCGGACGTTTGCGATGGCGGCGAACCGGATCCTCGACGCGGAGATTGACCGGCGGAATCCGCGCACGGCAGATCGCGCGTTAGCTCGCGGGATCATTGGCAAACCGGAAGTAATCGGCTACATGATCGTATCCGCAGTCGTTTTTGTCGTCGCGACATGGCAGTTGGACCCGTTGGCACTGCTGCTCTCGCCGATACCGATCGTCGTGGCGTTCACCTATCCGTATCTGAAGAGGTTTACCTACCTGGCTCATTTCGGTATCGGCGCGGTTTACGTGATCGTTCCGCCAGCCGTTTCGATTGCGATGACCGGGACCATGCCAATTGAATTCGTGCTGCTGGGGATTGCCGCGTTGATGTGGGTTTCGGGATTTGACGTGCTGTACGCGATCGCAGACATCGAATTCGATCGTGCCAACGGGCTCCATTCGATCCCGGCGCGGTTCGGGGTCAAGAGGTCTTTGACTATCGCCAAAGCGTTGCATTTAGTAACCCTGGTGTTCCTGGTCTTGACGGTATTGACTGGGGATGGCGGGATTTTGGCGTCATTAGGAATCTTAGGTGTGGGAATACTGTTCGCATACGAGCATTCGCTCGTGAAGGAGGACGACCTGTCAAAACTGAACATGGCGTTTTTCACGATGAACGGCATCATCGCAGTCGTATTCGCTGCATTCGTCGTTCTCGACGAGTTGCTGATCGGTTGACCAGATGGCGCGTTACATCGTAGGCATTTCGGGCGCGAGCGGTGCTCCGTATGTAAAGCGAGTGTTGCAGGTGCTCGTCAACAGCGATCATGTGTTGGATTTGGTTGTGACTCAGTCTGGCGCGAAGGTTCTGGAGGTGGAAGAGGCGGTGAACTTGACGGGAGATGCTGGAGCCGATTTCGAGGAACTCTCCCGGTGGCTCGGTTACGACATGGCGAATCGTGACGGTTTCCAATGGCATCACGCGGAGAATGTTGCGGCTGACATTGCCAGCGGTTCGTGCCACGTCGACGGAATGCTCGTGGCACCGTGCAGTGGTGGCACGTTGGCGCGCATCGCAAATGGGATGTCGCAGAGCCTTTTGGAACGCGCCGCGGATGTTACGTTGAAGGAACATCGGCGGTTGGTTTTGATGACGCGGGAGACGCCGTTGGGTTTGATCCACCTCCGCAACATGGTAGCCGTGACGGAAGCGGGAGCGATCGTGCTGCCAGCGTCTCCGGGGTTCTACCACAATCCTGAGACTATCGACGACTTAGTCGATATGATCGCTGGCCGCATCCTTTACCACTTGGGTTTGGAGAGCGATCTGCTTCAGGTCTGGGGCGGACGATAGAGACGGGCGGCATGGCTTTCACTGACATGCAATCATTCATGCGCGTTCTTGAAGCGCGCGGTCTGCTGAAGCGCGTGACGATCCCGGTGGACGCAGAGCTTGAGGTCACGGAGATCGCCACTCGGTTGGTGCGGGATGATGGTCCGGCGGTATTGTTTGAGAACGTAGAGGAGGCTTCGTATCCGTTAGTGGTGAATCTTCTCGGCACGATGGAACGGATCGAAATTGGATTAGGTCGCCATCCTGAGGAGATCGGTGAAAGCCTGATCACGTTTTTGGAAGACGTTAATCCGCCATCTCTATCCGCGATTTGGCGAAACCGGGGTTCAGCCCTCAATCTGCTCAACGTTCGTCCCGGACGCTCATTGAGTACGAGAGCGCAGCAAGTTGTCGAGACATCACCCGATCTGTCGCAGATGCCGATACTGAAGTGCTGGCCGGAGGATGGCGGGCGCTTCATCACGTTGCCGTTGGTCAGGACGCGGGATCCGGCGACGGGGGCTCACAATATGGGCATGTATCGGATGCAGGTGTACGACAAGTCGACCACTGGTATGCACATGCAGATACAGAAGGGGGGCGCGTTCCATCACGTCGATGCCGAACGGGAGTCGAAGCCGTTGGACATCGCGGTGGCGCTTGGGGGAGACCCGGCGTTGATGCTCTCGGCGATCATACCGTTGCCGGAAGGTATCGACGAAGCCGGTTTTGCGGGTGTGATGCGCGGCCGTGCGACGCCGATGACCAAGGCGAAGACGGTTGATGTCCGAGTCCCGGCTCACGCCGAGTTCGTGATCGAAGGGCAGCTGCAACCGGGTGAGAGACGTCTGGAGGGTCCGTTCGGGGATCACTTCGGGCACTATTCGGGATCTGCCGAGTTCCCGGTCTTCCACATCAACGCCATCACTCGCAAGCGCAAACCCGTCTATCCCGCCACGGTTGTCGGTAAACCGCCGCAGGAGGACCGCGCTTTAGGAGACGCCGCGCAACTGGCGACCAAGCCGTTGATCCGGTTGATGCGTAAAGAAGTGCGGGACATGTGGTCCTACTACGAATCGGGCTTCCACAACCTGCTCGTGGTGTCGGTCGATAGTCGCTACTCGCGCGAGCAGATGAAGACGGCGTTCGGTATTTTGGGTGAGGGCCAGCTGTCGCTCACGAAGGTGATGGTGTTGGTCGACGCGCAGACCGATCCGTCGGACATCAAATCCGTGGCGCGAGCAATATCGCGCAACTTCCGAGTTGAGACCGATTTCCGGTTGCTGGCGCGTACGGCGCAGGACACGTTGGACTTCACTGGTGACGCGTTCCAGCATGGTTCGAAAATGGTGCTCGACGCGACTGGCTACGGGCATGAACCAGAACGCACCGACGGGCCTCAGTTGCGCTTCGATCCCGCGACGCTATCGTCGGCGATTGCGAAGCATCGGCTCATCTGCGACAACATCTTGGTAGTGCAGATCAAGGGCGGCTACTCGGGGCAACGGGCACTGTTGGAACGCGCTGTGAACGATCCGCGTGCGAAGTCTCTGAAGGCGATAGTGCTGGTTTCAGACGATGTCGATATCGAGGACGATGTCGAGTTGATCTGGGGGATTTTCACGCGCTTCGACTGTGCGCTGGACGTCGTCTTCACCGAGCAGCGCTTCGTCGGCATAACGCCCGTATACAGCGGTGTGATGGGGATTGATGCGACTTGGAAGCCGGGGTATCAGAAGCCGTTGGAGATGGATCCGGATATTGTGCGGCTAGTGGATCGGAAGTGGGGGGAGTACTGGGGTTAACACGAAATCCCTCCCCTTTGATGCTCAAGGGGAAATTGAAGGGGGTTTTAGACGGGCGAGCAAAGCTGATTAGGTTTCTTGGCAGGCGGAAGAGCCGGTTGTTGGGGGTGTCGGTGATGCTGGATGTGATACGTGCAAACACGAACGCGACGACGATTATGATTGTGGAGAAGGTCGGGGCGGGGATGATGGGGCGAATTAAAATGAAGCGTAGCAATCAAATTGTGGTTCTGGCAGTACGGGAGATGTCCGCAAGTCGAAAATATGCCGATGCTGGCGGGTCGAAATTGTGCTGATTCACGGAACCAGAAAACTTGAGAGGTTTTGGGCACGGCATTCTAATGCGGAAAAATCACTGACAGAGTGGATACGTGATGTTGAACAACACGATTGGGCCGATCCGCACGAACTGTTGGAGTATTACCCGAGGGCAAGCATCTTACCTGCCAGCCGCGCGGTTTTCAGAATCAGAGGGAATCGATATCGATTGGTTGCACACGTAGATTACGTCAGAAGTAACGTCACAGTTCTATTTGTCGGCACACACTCCGATTACGATGAGATCGATGCCAATAGAATATGACCATGCAAACGATAACCAAAATAAGAACCGATCATGACCTTGATCTGGCGATGGCTCGCATTGAGGAACTTTTCGATTCCCCAGTTGGTACCCCAGAGGGTGACGAGCTCGACGCGTTGTATGCTCTCGTCCGGGCTTACGAAAAGGAAACGGTCGACTTGGGCGAACCAGATCCAATCGCGGCCATCGAGTACCGACTCGACCAGCAAGGCATGACTGAAGCCGACCTTGTACCTATCATCGGCAGTTCCGATGCAGTGTCGGAACTCCTATCCGGTAAGCGCAAGGTCACCAAGCGCCAAGCCGAAGCGCTACACGAGCTTCTACGTGTGCCGATGGTTCTGCTCCTACAGATCGCAGAAGCCGCTGAACCCGAGACTGCGAAGCGTGCTTCTTGAAAGTAGGGACCGCCACGGACCAGCGAGCACTGTTGGAACGAGCTGTGAACGATTCACGTGCGAAGTCTCTAAAGGGGGTGGCACTGGTTTCGGACGATGTCGAGATCGATGATGATGTCGAGCTGATCTGGGGGATTTTCACACGTTTCGATTGCGCGCTGGATGTCGTATTCACCGAGCAGAGCTTTGTCGGAATCACGCCCGTATACAGCGGTGTGACGGGGATCGATGCGACTTGGAAGCCGGGCTACCAGAAGTCGTTGGAGATGGATCCGGATATTGTGCGGTTAGTGGATCGGAGGTGGGGTGAGTATTGGAGGTAGAGTTGGCAACGTAGCCAGTGGAGTTCGCCTTTGACTCGCCTTCATTCGCCGCTTCTATCATGACAAAAACTGATGCACACCCGCCTCGATCCGCTGAGCAACTGGACTGGTTCCCATTCGTGGCAGAGGATTGATCGCGTTTTAGTCCCAGGCAAAGTTGGCGATCGTGGCTGTACGATCCTCGCATCCGCTTCGGTCGCGGCGCGCTTGCCTAGCCGCGAGAGGTCGACGTAGTCAAAATTGGTGGGGACCTACTCAGGGACGGGTAGCTTGCATAGATGTTTTGTTGATAGCACTCGACTCTACGGACGGTCCTTGTTCATCTAGATCACGTTTGCCCGATATGATCGCAATCAAACCAATCGCATTAAAAGTAGCTTGAGCGCACAGGGCCGCGTCACGGTAGTCAGATGTTCTCCCGTGCGTCACCTTATTCGCGAGGTCGACAGCGGCGTTTACACTCTTGCGAATTTCTTTGCTCGACGCTCCGGAACACTCCGAAGCCACATATCGAGCCATCATCCGCTTTATATCAGTGTTACTGATCTCGGTTTTGTCGTTAGGCAGAGGAGGATGCAGCGTCGGGTCAAACACAGCCTGGGCCATCGAGACTAGGCCGTCCCTGCACAATAATCCTACTCCTTGACATTGTTCCTCGGTTGAGGCGGTCGTCAATGATTCCCGGATGCTGTCCATCGTGCGGTCGACACGTTTCCAACCTACAGGACTGGTAAAAAGATGCGTAAGGTCATCTGTGAGCGAATCTTTGTTGATGTGGTACGAGACACTTTCAATTACCGTTCCACCCGCTTCATTAGAGTGCCAGACCGCCCTCATCGCATCAACTATCAAGTCGTTGTCTCCTTTGGTAAGTTCCTTCAACGCTTTCCAAGCTGATACTGGAGCATAAATGGACGCATGTGTTAGAACGTGCTCTGCATCTGAAGTCATTGAGATCAAGTAATCTAGGTATTCCAGATCCACGCGCGCATCGGCTAGTAACGCCGCCAAGTCTTGGCGATCCTCATTACGCAGGATTACTACAACTTCTGCAAGTGATTCCATGCTTTAAGTATCTCTGTGATTTGGGGACTGTATACGGTGGCAACCAATTTTAACCGCCCGTACTCCCCTTCGGGGTGTCCAGGATGCCTTCGGGCTCTTAAGCGAGATTTTGGTTGTGGCCCTTCCAAGCGCGCCCACTTCCAATTGCCAGAAACGCAACGCTGCGATGCTGCGATGATGACACCGCCTAGGGTGATCATGACGCCAGTGAGCCTGATAGTCAACTGCATCTCAAGTGAGGTCAGATCGGCTTTGATGGCGTACTACGACTTGAATTCATCGCGTAGCCGATCTAGTTCCTCACGCAGTTCCGACCTAGTGACTGGCTGTTCTACAGTCACCATTGCATACTCACCAAGCTTGTTATCACTTGCCAATCCCATAATATACTTTGCGCTGAACCGCAGATTGCCATCGGCTTGTTGTCGATGCTGCTCTGAACATATCACGAACCGCCGTGGTGGCCGCTCGCCCGCAGGGATGCGAGTCGTGCCTCCCTTCGCTGGTCAGTTCAGAGAGCGTCTGCGGTTCAAAAGTCGCTATCC
>DAOUJE010000067.1:0-13349 GCA_034423055.1 Dehalococcoidia bacterium
GGCAGTGAATCGCCACGACCAGAAGTTGCCCCATTCGCTTTGAGTGATGACTTGTGTCAGTCGAGAGGGGTTAAAGGCTGCAAGCGCGTCGTCGAAAGCCAGATATGTTTGCAGGATCAGTTGACCGATTTGGGCTAGCAGGACGATCACAATCGCCGCGAGCGCGACGGTAGTGAATCGGATGGACGTTGTTCGGGCGAAAGTGATGGAGCCAGATTGATCTTCTGACCGAGCGGCGCGGGTGACGACAAAAAGCTCGAAGGCGAGACCGCCGGCGAACACGGCGATGCCGATGTAGATGAACCAACGAACGAGTGGGTCGAAGGGTGACAGGAGTATTGGCTGTTGGTCGGACGCGGCTTCCGATTCTGCGCCAAGAGGTTCTCCTACGGCGAAGAGGAACGATCCGGTGACTTTATGACCGTCGATGGATGAAACGTTGCGCCATGCTACCGTGTAGGTTCCGTTTTCAAGTTCCGCCAGGCGCACCCACATCGCCGTCGGCTCTGTGGTGTCGAACTCGGTCTCACCATCTGTGACTTCCGCACCGAAACCGTCTCGAACCGAGATTTCACTGAACGCGGGTTCAATCGGTTCTGTGAACCAGATGATTACTCGTTCGGGCGGTGCGTCGAGTTCTGCCGAAGCTTGGGGCGAGGATTCGACGAGATTGGCGTGTGCAGAGGCCGGAAGTGGCGTAAAGGTTAAGACGACGAAGACAAGCAGAGCGACTATGACGGTCAGAAATGGGTTGGCTCGCAGTCGCGAGATCATCACGTTCGCGTCATTCCTCGTCGTTAGCGATTGCGGCCTGTTGCCTTATTCGTCGCATCCGACGTTCGCGCTGCGCTTTTCGGCGCTTGTTTCCGTTTGACCACGCCAAGAAGCTCATCAGGATTACGAATGAGACGATTGCGATCACAGTGCCGATTTCGTCCCACAGGCCGACAGCGCCGTGGAGCAGGATTGGGGTCATAGAGATTGGCCGTCGATACGGGTCAAATCAGTTGCGTCTTCTGGCAATGGTAATGGCGAAGATGCTTAACGCTGACGCGATGACGCCGAACGCAACGCCTGCGATACCGATAATCATTCCGAGCGATGCGGTTGATGATGTCGTGGCCAGATCATCTTCAAGGTTTTGGGTAGCGTCTAGCGCGCCTTGTGCAGCGTTTTGGATCTCTCGGTTACTTTCCAAAACCACGGGGAACTGGATAGCGTCGGATGCGACGACGGTGTCAAAGGTGTCGGGTCCAGAGTCGAATGTCTCGTCGATGGCATTACCTTCGATGGATCCGAAAAAGCGTACTCGGTAGTCGCCGGGAGCGGTGGGGACGAACTCGGCGACGTAGTGACCCGGATCATCGAACATTTCGGTCAACGGCATCGATTTGGATGTGGATGTTGCGAGATGCGTCAATTCCACCTCGAGGGTTGTTCCCAGCCCGGTTACGCGATTAGCCGGAGTCGCGGTTTGGGTGGCTGCGCCGGAGGCGCCTGCCTCGACCATGCTCTTGATCTCGGGCGTCATGGAAGAAAGAGGTCCGCTCATTAACACCGTGTTTTGAAAATCGTCATTAGTCCAAACGAGTGTGTCGCCAACATTCGCTTCGATGCGTTTGGGATTAATGCCATCGACGGTCAGCGAGACTGTCCTTTCAGCCGGATTGTGTGCACCTTCCTCGGCTACGATGATCAAGCCTTGGTAATCATCGGGATGGCTGTGGTAGGGCAGGCCCAAACCCTTCAACTCTTCAGAGATTTCGAAATCAAAAGTTCCGTTGTGCCTTAGTCCGGGAGAGATGAACAGGGCGCCATGGGTCAGGACATCCATTTCGTCGCCAACGGTTGAAGTGGATTGGGTTTCTTCGTCGCCGTGACTGTGAGAATGATCATCGTGGTCATGGGCGGCCGCCTGACTTTCCGCATCCGTCGCCAATGCGTCGTCGGTTGCATGTTCTTCGTCTGCGATCCTGGTGACAATGAGCGAAACGGCGTTGAGTTGGCCTTCGTAGGCGGGTTCTTGAAGGAAACCAACTACCAGGGTGTAGTCGCCCACGGCACGACCTTCGTGAGCGGACACATTGGACGCGAGAGTTGCGATGAGGATGCCGACGACGGCTGTCAATGAGATCGCGACGGGCTGGATCCGCGTCGGTAGGTAGAGTTTTGCGGGCATGTCAGCTTCAGTGATCCAGGGTATCCGTTTTTAGATACGAATCTCTACTCGGCGCGGATTACGGATGTCTACGAGTAATTCGGTCCGTTTCGAATAGCCGTCGATCTGTGGATGGGATCAAGCCCGGGCGTAGTCTGGGCGGTATGCGGTCTGTAGCGTACGGAGGTCGAAGCCTTCAGGTTGTTCACCAACTGCGAAGTCGTAAAGGGCGGCTTTGAAGATGCCTTCGAGCGCCTGCACAGTTGCGATGGCAAGCCCGACTAGGAGAACGCCCACGATGACTCCGGCGGGTGGGTAGACGAGGAACAGCAAAATCGCCGGTATGACAGCTCCGATGATGGCCAGCACGTAGACGATGAAGAATCCGAAGGTTGCGGTGATCTGTCGGCCCCATGTCTGCCTGATGATGCTGGCTGATCGCTTGATGGAGGAAATAGGGCCTTCGTTTTCGGAAACCATGACCGGGATCACGAAGAAGGTCATGAACTCCCATACGCCTTCGATCATGCTGTAGATAAGCTGGACGAAGAAGTTGTCAGTCTGTGATCTCAGGACTCGGAACAGAGTGCCGACGATAGCGGAGATGACGGACCATAGGAAGATATGGTGGATGTGCTTGGTTGCGTGGCTGAGCCCGGACATCACGTTGGGGTCGCCACCGCGAAGCCGTTCGAGTGCGGCGGAAACGAGTGCAGCATTAAAGAAGGTGGTGATGAAGTAAGCCAAGAGGATCATCACCAGAAACGCGATAAGGTTCCCCGTTTCGGCGACGCCAGCCGCGAGGCCTGCGAAGCCCAAGATTAGGAGGCCCAACCCGGACAGGACGGGAAACAGGATGAGTTCGCGGTCCTTCATCAGGACGTTCCAACTCATCTTCATCAGTTCGAAGGTATGACCGATAGTCGCGAACATTAGCCAGATCTGCTCCTAGTCGTCCGGGATGAATCGCCCGTTAGGGATTGGGGACAAGTACATTGGAAATGGTACTACAAGCCAACTAACGAACTTGGAGAGGAAATGGGAAGCGATCCATATGGGGTGTACTTGGCGGCTGCGATTGCGGCGGCGGGTGCTGCGAGTGATGTTTTGATGGCCCGTTTCGCGAGCGGCGTCCAGAATCTCTCGAGTTGGGAAAAATCGCCGGGGGCTCTGGTGACCGAGGCGGACATTGAGTCGGATCATGCCATCGCAAAGGCTTTGAAGGAATCTGGTTGTGGCGGCGTAATCATCTCAGAGGAGAGTAATGTCGATTTGGAAGGAGGCGGGATCGAGTCTGACCGCAAGATCGAGTGGTTGGTTGATCCGTTGTGCGGTACCGTCCCATTCAGCACGGGCATGAATCATTGGGGTGTGAACATCGCGATGCGTGCTGATGGCGAATTGGTAGTCGGGGCGCTTGCTACGCCGACCGAGGGGACGGTGTTGATGTCTGAGGTTGGTTCCGGTGTGAAAGTGAATGGTGAAAACCTACGCGTGGCGGAGCCGGATCGCGATTTGGGCGAGGTCGTGGTTGGGTTGGAGATTGATGGTCAGGATGTCTGGCGGTCGTTGCTGGGTTCTGGCGGTCTGGACTGGGTGACGCGTGTGCTTCAGGCGAACAGCTTCGCGTCGGCGGCGTATCCGTTGATGCTTGTCGCAACTGGTAGGATGGCGGCGGTTGTGTTTTACCGCATCGATCCTATGCACGTTGCGGCTGGTTCGTTGGCGGTAACTATGTTAGGTGGTCGTGCAACTGACGGCAATGGCGATGCGATCGACTGGTCGCGTGACGATGAATTGCCGATGGTGGTGGTTGGTTGGCCGCGAGTGCACGATCAGTTGATCGAAGCGATCGGGCGATCAGGTTAGTCTTCGACCAGATGGGCGGCGGTTCCGGAAAGCATCGTTTGGGTGCATCCTGGAAATGGAGCGGTGCTGAAGACGGCGTTTCCCAACATGATCATCGTTGCGACACCGCCGTTCGCGTTTGCCTGGTCGATAGAGTTCTTGACTCGGTCGTCCATCAACAACCCGCTGGACTGCGCGAAATCTAGCGCTAGGGCGATCAACTCTTCGAAGCTGATAGTTTTATTGCTTTGGATTGCGTCCCCGATGGTAGTAAGAGCTTCGTCGGCTGCTCGGTTGATACGAGAGTGACGTTCGTGGTCTGCGAGGATTTCGCTAGTTCGAATTTTCCCGAAGTATCGCCAGTACACGGGCGTTGGTGGCATGTCGATCGTTGTCGCCGCCAAAGGGTGGCCGACCGTGGTTTTTACTAAGCAGCCACCGTTGAACTGTGAGCACACATCTCCGAGTCCAGTGAGGTTTCTGACTTCGGCTACGTGCGCGATCATAGCGAGTTCGTCGCGGGATCTGCCGAGACCTAGCAGCTTGTTGGCGGCGATCAACGCAGCAAACGTTGCGGCACCGCTCAGTCCGAAGCCGCTGGACAATGGCAGGTTTGACACGATATCGACGTTGAGGTTTACGTTTGCTAAGTCCTGAAGCGCGCTTGAGACGGTTGGGAAGTCAATCGCCTTATCGTTGAAGGTTACTTGGGTCGAGTTGGAAGTTGCCCGAGTCAGTTTGACGTGTACTCCATCGCTGACGGTGAATCCCCATCCGAGGGAATGCATCTTCGCGGGATCATCGTCGGCGATGATTTTGAAGAGTCCGGAGATGTTTCCGGGAGCGAACGCCTTGGCAACGTCGCGCGTTGATGAATCTGCCGCCATCGATTCCCAGTCAGTAAAGAGCGTAATTGGATTGCAGTGGGTTAGGCGGTAAATACTATTCCGCGTAGAGCATTGGCTTCGTCGCTCGCCATGAAAGCGACGATCTCCGCCACGTCTCCAGGGTTCGTAAGCGACGAAACGGCTTGTTCGACTTGCTCGACGGGCTGCTCTGTGATGGCGCCAGTGGATCGCAGTTGAGCGACCTTGAGCGGCGTATCGACAGATCCGGGGGCGAAGTCGTTGACGCGAATGCCTTGGGCTTCGAGGTATTGCTGCATGACCATTGTGAAGCCGTGCACACCACCTTTGCTTGCGCCGTAGGCGTATGACGACGATCCGCCTTTGACTCCGGCGCCGGATGCGGTAAGGATGATGGTTCCGCGATGAGGTCCGGGTTTTTTGAGCATCTCGATCACGACATATTTGGCCATCAGATACGTGCCGCGCAGGTTGATGTCGAGCACAGTGTCCCACGTTTTCTCCGGGAAGTCGTCCAGCGGGATCGAAGCGCCTTGCAGAACGCCAGCGAAGTGGCAAAGGACATCAATGTCGCCGAGCCACGCCTTGGCGGCGATCACGGTGCCGGAAACGTTGGCTTCGTCGCGGACGTCGACGCTCCAGAATCGGCAGTTGCCGCCGTTGTCATTGATCTCGATAGCGGTGTTATTGCCATCTTCGTTGTTGTTATCGAAGATTGCGACTTGCCCCCCAAGTTCGGTGAGACGGATGGCGGAGGCACGTCCGATGCCAGTTGCACCACCGGTAACGATGCATCTCTTGTCTGACAGATCTGCGGGCATTTTGTGACTCCTAGATGACTATTACCGATTCTAGTCGCTGATGGTTCAGTCCCAGACTACGCCGGCGATTTTCGCCGCCTTGCGAATCCCTGCCGCCGCAGCGGGTATCTTATTGTCGGGATAGTGTTCCACGGTGACGACGATGTCGGGAGCAACCTCTTGCAGTCTGGTCAGTAGCGTGACGTTGTCAAGCATGGCGTTGGGAGCGCCGATGACCTCCTCCTCGAAGTGGGGCAACAACGCGTCCACAATGGTGAAATCTTTAGCATCGCAGCCAACGATCTCGGGACTCATCAGGTCGACGCACTCGTTGATCAGCGATGTCGTGTCGTAGGCAATATCTAGAGAGCCAACAAGATTGACCGGGTCCATGTTGTAACCGAGGGCTGGCATGTCGACGGCGTCGAAGAAATCTCGAACGCGTTGCGGAGTGTATAGAGGACAGACCACGCCAGATTCGACGACGAGCTTGATGCCCTCAGAATCGGCGACTGCACACGCTTGTTTGGCGCTTTTGACGAGGCGGTCGAATGTTGCGTCGGACCGGTTCGCGCGATGCGGTAACCATGCCCCATCGGGGTTGAGGCTGCCCGGACGGAAGTACGTGGTCGGGCAACCCATCTTGGCGGACAACCGGATCGTGTCTTCGAGAAATTTGACGGTCCAAGCCCGTTGACCTTCATCATCGCTGCACAACCCGCCTCCGTATGCCCCGCGTGTCATCGGCATAATTAGACCGTTACGGGCATAAAGCGATTTGATATTCGCAATGTCTTCGTCGCTTCCGGCGGATGGGTCAGAGATGGTCAAGAGCGCGGATACGAAGCCGTGGTCAGCCACCTTTTTTACGTCCTCGGGTTTGACATTCAGCCAATCGCCCTTGACGAAGCCGGCAACACCTAGAAGCATGGATCGTGACCTTTCGTCGCTCTCCGAGGCCCGACACTGAACCTCGTTTATCTATTCATCTTATCGCCACAGATGGTTCGGGCGATGGTTCGATTGGGGATGGTTCGCGAAGTATTGAATCGACGGATGCGAGATGGCTACGATTTGGGATAGCGTCGCAGAAATCAGCTGCAAGATCGCTTGAAGTTATGTGTGCCGATGTTGTCGGACCGTGACGGGTTACAAGCCGCGACCATTAGGGCAACCGGGATCATCCAGTGGCATCGAGAATTCCAGAACCTTGGGAACTGGGCGACGTTCTCTCCGAGGTAAGCGACCTTCTGGAAGTGGGTGGCGTTTCGGTTGCGATAAAGCGGCTATCACCGTTGAGGCCAGCAGATATGGCGGCAGTTGTTGCGGAGCTTTCGGAAGACCACCTGCGTCAACTGCTGGAACGGATGGCGAACGAGGCGATCGCTGAGGTGTTGGACTATCTGGATGTCGATCGCGGTTCGCGCGTATTCAATTCGATACCGGAGAGTCGTCGTCCGGCAGTGTTGGACGAGACTTCTCCAGAGGTGGCGACGGACCTGTTGCATCGTATCGCTTGGGACGATGCCGCGCAGACGCTGGTGAGGATGCGGAATCTGAACATCATCGGTGATCTGTTGATCCATGACGATGATGATGCTGGCGGTCTGATGTCGCCGACGTTCGCTAAACTGCGCGAGTATTGGACGGTGCGACACGCTCTGCGGGTGCTACGGCAGATGGATCTGGACCCGGAGATGCTCCGGGAGCTTTTCGCTGTTGATGCCCACGACACGTTGGTAGGCAGGATGGAGTTGTCGGAATTGGTGTTTGCACCGCCGAACGCGACGATTAGCGAGGTGATGAATCGCGATGTGATTTCCGTGTCGGCTACGGAGGACCAAGAGAGCGCGGTTCGATTGATGCAGCGTTACCGTCTTCCGACCATCCCGGTGACGAACGTACGCCGTCAGCTGCAGGGAGTAATCACCTCGAACAGCCTAGTCGAGGTGGCGGAGCAAGAAGCAACAGAGGACATGTTCCGTCTATTCGGTGTTGGGGGGAGCATCGCTACGGGATATGACATTCGCGAAGCTGTTCGCAACCGCTTGCCGTGGCTAGTTTTGAATCTATTCACAGTGATGTCGGCGGGCTACGTCCTCAGTCTGTTCCAGTCGACACTGGATGCGATGGTTTTGCTGGCGGCGTTTTTGCCGATAGTGATGGGACAAGCCGGGATCGCAGGCACTCAAACAGTAACGATCATCGTTCGTTCAATGGCGCTCGGGGAGCGTACGATCTCGAATGTATGGCAGCTTTTGTTGTTCGAGTTAGTTCTATCCCTTGCACAAGGGATCGTCGTCGGAGGAATTCTCGGAGTGGCTGTTCACCTTTGGAAAGGTGACTGGGCGCTGACGCTGTTGGTGACCGGTTCGTTGGTATTGAACTTGATACTGGCGGCGTTGGCCGGCGTGATGGTTCCGATGTTCATGCGGCTGTTACGCATCGACCCGGCGATGGCGTCGGCGGTGATAGTGACGACCGCGACCGATATCTGCGGCATCGTGATGTACCTGGGTCTCGCCAGCATCTTTCTCACGCTGCTGGTGAGTTGATAGCGGTCACTCGCTGTTTACGAATGTCGCTGAGACGTGGCGTCGTTGGATTTTTCCGGTGGCGGTTCGCGGGAGTTCATCGGCGAAGTAGATGACGTCGGGGACTTTGAAATCGGCGAGGCGCTCGCGGCAGAAGTCCTGGATGTCTGATTGCTCGCAATCTCCGCTGAGGACTACTGCGGCTTGGACGCATTCGCCATATTTCTCGTCGGGAGCAGCGAAGCAGACTGCTTCGGCGATGGCGGGATGTTCGAGCAGTGTGGCATCAACTTCAAGTGGAGAGATTTTCTCTCCGCCGCGGTTGATAAGCTCTTTCAGTCGGCCGGTAAGTGTTAAGTAGCCACTGTCATCGAGCATGCCTTGGTCGCCGGTGCGGAACCACCCATCTACGAAGGATTCGGCGTTGGCTTCTTCGTTGTTGTGGTAGCCCCACATGACATTTTCACCTTTGATGACAACCTCGCCGCGGTCACCGATGTTTGCGAAAATCCCCTTTTGTTCCCCCTTTTCGCCCGGAGAAAATGGGGAGGGAGCGGTATCGGCCATGATGGCGACTTCGACACCGGTTGCTTGCCCGACGGTTCCGGGGATGCGTGCGCCGGGAGGCAGAGGACTGCTGGACATCTGGTGCGAGGCTTCGGTCATACCGTAGGCTTCGAGTACTGGCGCGCCGAAGCGGTTTTCGAGGGCATCGAACACGGTTGGCGCGAGGGCTGCAGAGCAAGATCGGATGAAGCGGAAGGATTCATGAGGCGCTTCGTCGTCATCGGCGCGGGTGAGTAGTATCTGGTGGATTGTCGGGACTGCGGAGTACCACGTAGAGTTGCTTTCTGACTGCTGTTGCCAGAAAGCGCTTGCGGAAAATCTCGGTGGAACGACTACTGTTCCACCGGAATTGAGGGTTGAAAGGGTTGCTCCAATGAGGCCGTGCACGTGAAACAGTGGCATCACGATCAGGGATGTGTCGTCGGGCGTGAGGGCGTAGGTTTTCTTTATGTTGTCGATCGACTTCATCAGGTTCAGGTGTCGGAGCGGGACGCCTTTGGGACGGCTGGTAGTACCAGAAGTGTGGAGAAACAACGCGATGTCGGAATCGGTGGGTGCGTGGGCGTCAACCATTGAAGTCAGTTCAACACCATTGGATGAAAGAGTTACTTGGAGATGACCGTTGGATGATTCGAGATCGGCTTCGATGGTTTTGACGCCTAGTTGTGTTGCGGCTTCGCGTGCGGGATGGGTGCCGCTGGGGATAATGGCTACGCGCGCACCTGCATCTTCCATGTAAAACGTGAACTCGTCAGTAGTGTACGCGGGATTCAGCGGTGCGGCGATTGCACCGGTTCGGGCTACGGCGAGGAATGTGGCGACGAATTCGTATCCGTTGATAAGGACGATCGATACCGGGATGCCGGGTTCGACACCGTTTGCGGCCAATGTGTCTGCGAGTCGGGCAACCTCGGAGTCGAGTTCGTCGTATGACCATGATCCGATGTCGGGTGCGATTACAGCGATGTCGGATCCGGTTGAAGGTTGCAAGAGTGAATTGAGCGTGTTGGTGTCGGACACTTTGAGCTCCGAAGGTTCGGTCGATGTTGAGTTCGTGAAATTCTAACGTTTTGGTTTGTCAGTTGCGGAGGACGACCAAGACGCGTTCCAAGCCAGCATAATCGAGGTGGATTTGGATGTCGGCATCTGGCATAGCGGCGCGGACAGTTTCGAGGCATGATTGTGCTACAGGCGGGTCTATCTCGATGAATGCGGCAGTTAGTCCGTTTTGCCGAAGCAGGTTTGGGAGTGTTTTGATGAGTGGCTGTAAGACATCCATGCCGCTGGGACCGCCGTCAAGGGCTTGGTATGGTTCCCAATCTCGAACTTCGGGTTGGAGGGTTTCGAGTGCGCTCGACTTGATGTACGGGGGATTCGAGACAACGATGTCGAAGTTGGGGAATTGTCTGTGTTGGGTTGCATCTTCGATGCCGAAGTCAATGTTGACGCCGTGTTTCACCGCATTTGATTCGGCGAGGGCTAACGCTCCATCGCTAATGTCCGTGGCGGTGATTCTGGCGTTCGGGATTTCGTGTGCGAGGGTGATTGCTATTGCGCCGGAACCGGTGCCGATGTCGCATATGTTGGGTTTACGCAGGTGATGTTGTTCGGCGAATTGGGTGCAGAGGTCGACTAGGAGTTCAGTTTCGGGCCTGGGTATGAGCACACGTTGATCGACTTTGAACGTTTGACCGTAGAACTCTTTCTCTCCGAGGATGTAGGCGAGGGGTTCGCGGGATGCGCGGCGAGACAAGATGTGTCCAAGACGATTGGCGGCGGTCGCGGGTAATTCGTCTGACTGGTTGGCTAGGAGTTGCTCTTGCGTGAAACCGCAGGCATGGCGCACGATCATGCGAGCTTCGACACGAGCTTCGTCGGGTGGGATGCCGATGTTGAGTAGAGCAGTTGTGGTTGTGCGGGTTGCTTCCGCGATGGTCGACAATGAGAAAGTGGTGTCAGCTGTCTGACGCGGCTTGGATTTTTCTGGTTTGCTCTTCGTGTAGGAGGGCGTCGACGAATTCGTCGATTTCGCCGTCGAGGATTTTCGGGAGGTTGTGGCTGGTGAGGTTGATGCGGTGGTCGGTGACTCGCGACTGGGGGAAGTTGTAGGTGCGAATTTTTTCGGAGCGGTCGCCGGAGCCGATTTGGGCTTTTCGGTTTGCGGCTTCTTCGGATGCTCGGCGGCGAAGTTCCATATCCCATAGGCGAGCGCGGAGGATGTCCATGGCCTGCATTTTGTTTTGGAGTTGGGAACGCTCGTTCTGGCATTGGGCGACAATGCCGGACGGTTCGTGCGTGATGCGTACGGCGGTGGCGACTTTGTTGACGTTCTGCCCACCGTGGCCCCCGGCGTGGAAGATGTCGATCTTGAGGTCCTTGTCGTCGATCTCGATGTCGATGTCTTCGGCTTTCGGCAGGACAGCGACAGTCGCAGCAGAGGTATGGATACGTCCTTGAGATTCGGTTTGTGGTACGCGTTGGACGCGGTGAGTGCCGCTTTCGTGCTTTAGTCGTGGATATGCGCCCTCGCCTTGGATCTCGAAGACGACCTCTTTGATGCCCCCGATGCCGGTATCGTTCAAGGAGAGGACCGAAGTTCGCCAGCCGCGGTTTTCGGCGAATCGCTGGTACATGCGGAAGAGTTCGTTGGCAAATAGACCTGCTTCGTCGCCGCCTGTTCCGGCACGGATTTCCAGAACGGCGTCGGCATCGTCGGTTTCGTCGCGCGGGATGAGTGCGATTTGTATCTCTTTGATTAATACCTTGTGCCGTCTCTGCTGATCGAGGATGATGTCGCGTGCCATCTCGATCATGTCGTCGTCTGACTCTTCGGCGAGGATTGTTTCGGCGTCGGCGATTTCATCGATTATTGCGTCGAACTCATCTCTGAGTCGGACTAGTGAGGATATGCGCGAGTACTCTCTGCCGAGTCGTTGCATCTTCTGGTGATCGGAAACGATGTCTGGTTGTGACATCTGTGTCTCGAGTTCCGACTGTCTGTCGGCGGCTGCTTGCAGGCTCGCACGGAGGCGGTCTTCAACTGTTGGGGGCTCGGGCATTATTCAGTTATAGGTTGGGCGATTGATTGGGCGATCGATTGAGCATCGAGCGTGATTAGGTCTTGGTCGCCTTCGAATTGGAGGGGTTTTATGGCGGCGACGTTTTGTTCGATTTCTCGGTTGCCTAGGATTATGGCGTAGTTTGCGTTGGCGCGGTTTGCGTATCGCATCTGCGCGCGCATGGATTTTCCGGCGGGTGCCATCAGGACGGATATGCCGTGGTTTCGCAGTTCGGCTGCCAACGAAGATGCTCGGTTGGTTGCATTATCGCCGACGTGGACCATTACGGCGTTGAGGGGTGGATTGGCAACTTTGAGGGATTCTTGGCGTTGGATTTCTAAGATGATGCGTTCGATGCCTGATCCGAATCCGACGCCGGGGGTTTCGTTGCCGCCGAGGATGCCGATGAGCGGATCGTATCGCCCACCGCCGAAGAGGGATGTTTGACTGCCTTCGGTTGATGGTTCGAATTCGAAGACGGTGCGGTTGTAGTAGTCCAATCCGCGGACCAGGGTGTGGTCGATGCGGTAGTTGAAATTTGGGTATGCGGTTTTTAGACCATCGAGAAGTGTTAGCAGGGATTCCCAGTGGTTTCGGGCTTCTTCGGAAAGATAGTCGAGGGACTTTGGCGCGTCGGCGCTTAGTTTTTGGGTTGCGGGTTCTTTGGAATCGAGCAGGCGTAGAGGGGCGCGATCGAGTCGGTCGCGATCGACTTTGGGGAGGTCGTTGGCGTATTTTGCGTAGTGGTTGCGGAGGTCGTCGGCGTGGCTGGTTCGAGTTGCGGGATCGCCGATGGAGTTGATGCGAACGGTTACGTCGGAGAGACCGAGGGCGGTGATGTAACGAAGTCCGATCTCGATGATTTCGGCGTCGATGTTTGGTGAAGGGTCGCCGATGGCTTCGCATCCGAACTGGTGGTGTTGCCGAAAGCGGCCAGCCTGTGGGCGGTCGTATCGGAACATCGGGGCGATGTAGAAGAGGCGCACGGGTTGAGGGAGGTTGTGCATACCGTGTTCGATGTAGGAGCGGCAGACGGGTGCGGTGCCTTCTGGACGGAGGGTCAGGGAGTCGCCGCCGAGGTCTTTGAAGGAGTACATCTCCTTTTGGACGATGTCGGTTTCGTTGCCGACGCCGCGGCGAAAGAGGCTGGTGTGCTCGAATACGGGAGTGTCGATCTGCTGGTATCCGAACTGGCGCGCGGTGTGAATGGCGGTCGTTGTGACTGCTTTCCAGAGGGTTTGGTCGTCCGGAAGGATGTCGGCGACACCGCGCGGAGCACGGAAGTTTTGTTGGTCGGGCATATCTCAACGATTCTATGTTGGTTGTTTGAACTAGGATGGGCCAAGATTATGAAGGATGTGAAAGATGGGTGTTCGGGGTGCTTTGATAGACTTTCGGATACGAAGTCGGGGCATGGCGCAGTCTGGCAGCGCACTTGACTGGGGGTCAAGAGGTCACAGGTTCAAATCCTGTTGCCCCGACCATTGACAGATGATGTGGGTCAGTTGTGTCGGGGG
>DAOUJE010000068.1:0-5814 GCA_034423055.1 Dehalococcoidia bacterium
TCGACGAACGACTCGTTCAAGCTTTCGCCATACGCGTTGTTTACGTAAGTCGTCGCCACCCGCTTGTAACCGATGGCCTGTGCCAACTTCGCCAATGCCTGTGCCTTGATACCATCATTCACTCGCGTACGGAAAACCATATCGTTGTCGTCTAGCGCCGATATCGCTTTTGAGGATGACCCCGGAGATATTTGCAACACTCCGTTGGGGATCGTTACCGACTCGGCGATGGTGATCGTAACCGGCGAAGCGTGAGCAGCCATTATGAAGTTGACGTCGTTGACATTCACCAACCCGCTCGCAGCATCCGCAGCCAGAGTCGCGTTCGTTCCACTGTCACGATGGAGCACCTCAATCTGCGAATCGTTTACTCCCCCTGCTTCATTGATCAGATCGAACGCCAGACTCATCGAAGTTTGCGCCGCCGGCCCCAGCGTCGAGAGGTCACCGCTTACCGGCATCACCGTTCCGACCTTGACATTTCCTCCGCCATCATCCAGCAGTCCGCATGAAAGCGATGTTAAGAGCAACGTGGCCAAACTTGCCGCAGCAATAGGCAGAGACGCCCCATTGGCGAGTCTCGCCTTCAATAGAAGCCAAGACATCATTCGTCTGTCGCCTTTAGATAATTGTTCACGCTTTTATAGATTCTAGTTTTTGCAGAACCCGAAAGATGCAACCGCAAGCTTGCCCTACAAATTGAGAGGTAAGAATCAAGCAGGAGGCGGTGGCAACGACAAACTAGGCGCTTCGGTAAAACCGAACTCGTTTGAGGTCAACCAGTATCCGATCGCCAGCATCGCAATCGGAAATAAAAGCGCAATCCAGACGATTCCTCGCGAATCCTTCCAACGCTCGAATACTGGCGTCAATACGCTGGTGAATGTCGTCATCACTGCGCCGAGAGGAATGACGTACCGAATGGTGTTTGATATCTCGCCAACGTACTCGATCAAGGCCGCGGCGATAACCACCAATATGAGAAGCACAGTCAAAACCACGTTGAACGTGCGTGATCTTCTTTGGACATCGCCTCTTATGCGCGCCCAAACCATTCCTGCAATAACCGCACCGATCAAAGAGACGACACCGACACTAGCCGCATTCCCGATTAGGTCGTCCGGGGAAGTCAGGGGAGCGTTGACGCCCATCGCAACCGCGCCGCCGATCAACGTTGCAAGGTACGCCGGTATGCGCGCGAGGACGTGTCGGCGGAGGCCGGTTTCTTCTTGGCGGATTTCTTCTTGCATTTGGTTCTTGCGTTGGACCTCTTGGGCATTCCCCGCTGTCGGTTCACTCCCGCGCCCCCTTCGCCGGAGCAAAAGGGACTTTAGGGTTTGACCATTCCACCGTCGGCACGCCGCACAGTGTCCCATGCGCCACCAAAAGCTCTTTCCTTGAACGGAAACTTCGCCGCCATCTCCTCATCGATGTCGATGCCGAGACCCGGCTTGCCGTTCGGCCACATCATGCCGTCGCGGACTTCGGGGAAGCCGGGGAACATCTCGCGCGTGCGCTCCCCAGGAATCGCGTATTCCTGGATGCCGAAGTTGTAGCAGTTCACGTCGAGCATCAGATTGGCAGCATGACCGACCGGTGACGTGTCACCAGGACCGTGCCATGCGGTTCGCACGCTGAACAGTTCTCCCATCGCGGCAAATTTCTTGCCGGGCGTTATCCCTCCGATCTGTGACATGTGCATCCGAAGGAAATCGACCAAACGATCCTTGATCATCGGAATGATCTCGTGTGGACTGTTCCAAAGCTCACCCATCGCAATAGGCGTCGCGCACTGCTGGCGCACCATTCGGAAATACTCGTTGTCTTCCGGACTGAAAAGGTCTTCAAGGAAGAAGAGCTGATACTTCTCGACCTCTTTCGCGAACCAGACTCCGAGTATCGGTGGGATGCGCTCATGGACGTCGTGGAGTATCTCGATGCCGAACCCGAAGCGATCACGGATATGCTCAAACAGATCTAGAGCGCCGCGTATGTAAGGCTTCGGCTCGAACACGCCTCCGGGATGAGCGTAAAGCTGGTTCGGATCGTACTCACGCAGCCAAGTGGTGGCCGCGATCGGCCCCTGCGAAACGTCACGAGCATGGATCGATCCGTCGCCCGACGCGCCGTGAGAACCGTACGATGAGTATCCGGTTGTCGCTACCTGAACTCGGATGTGATGGAAGCCTCGCTCCATATGCGCCGCCATCCGATCCGCCGTCTCCTCCTTTGTCGCACCGCTCGCGTGGACGTACACCGGTGCGGCTTCACGCGCCCTACCCCCCAAAAGGTCGTAAACCGGCATTCCTGCCATCTTGCCTTTGATATCCCAAAGCGCTTGATCCACTCCCGACAACGCATTGTTCAACACTGGTCCGTTACGCCAGTACGACGACACATAGGAAGACTGCCAGATGTCCTCTATATCGGCGACGTTCTTGCCGATCAGAAACGGTCGTAGATAGTCGTCCACAGCAGCCTTCACGGTGGACGGGCGTTGCGTAAACGTCGCGCACCCAACCCCGTAAAGCCCCGGTTCAGAGGTTTCGATCTTCACGATTACCAGCCGAATGTTGTCCGGCTCGGTCATGATGACTCGGATGTCGCGAATCGTTACGTTGTCTGCAGCGGTCATGTTGTCTCCTTAGTGAAGGTTAATGATATGACGCACGTACCCCCTTTTCTCGTTAACATGCGAACATACATATCGGCCTTTCAAGGAGCGATGCGATGAAAGCGATGACTTGGCATGGCGGAAACCATTTCACTCATGACGAAGTCCCAGACCCAGTCGCGGAACCGGGCTTCGTGGTGGTGGAAATCGACACCACCGGGATCTGCGGTACCGATGTTCACATCACCCAAGGCCTCTTTCCCTCGGAACCGCCCACGATACTCGGCCATGAGGGTGCGGGAACCATCGTCGAAGTCGGCGAAGGCGTTGGGACCGACCGCATCGGGCAGCGCGTCGTCGTGAATCACTCCGCTCACTGCTTCGAGTGCTGGAACTGTCGCAATTGGAATATTTCGCGATGCCAGGTCGCACCCGCCTCATCAAATGGCCTCTTCGCACAATACGTCGCTCTACACTCCCGGGTCGCCCTCCAGCTACCGGAAAACCTCGATATGGAGACGGCGGCCATGACCGAGCCGGCAGCCTGCTGCCTTTCCGGCGTAGAGATGCTCGACATTCCATATCGCGCCACCGGGCTCGTCATCGGTGCAGGCATCATGGGCCTCTTCACCGCCGCGTTCATGAAGACGCACGGCGTCGAGACGCTCGTCGTCTCCGAACCGGTAAAGGTGCGTCGCGAGATGGCGAAGCAGTTCGGGGCCGACATCCTCCACGATCCCAACGACGTTCCCCTAGAGGAAGTGATGGCCGAAGTAACCGATCAAGGGCGAGGCTTCAGCGTTACTGCCGAGGCAGTCGGCAAGCCCGAACTCGTAGCCGCCTGCATCAATGTAACGAAACCGCGCGGACAGACCCTCATGATCGGCGTCTGTCCCGAAGGTTCGCCGCTCCCCGTCGACCTCTACGACATGCACTTCCGAGAGATAAAACTCGTCGGCGCCTTTGGACGCGGCAACGTCTTCTACCGCGTCCCCGGCGAGCTCGAGAAACTCAACCTGGAAAACGTCATCTCCGGCCGCTTCCCGCTTGTCGAACTCCCCGACGCAATCACCGCTTCCGCTGAAGGACTCGGAGTCAAGTTCGCCATCAAACCGAACGCTTAACCCTCAGATTGACGGGGCAGATCCAACATCTTTTCAACAAACAGATGAACAGTAGGACGATCAAGAATGAACTCGTAACGTTCCATATTCCCGTTGTAGAAATTCGAGTGGAACGCCCGAGCAACGGCGAACATGTCCCGCAACGACCGATCCTCAGCCTCATCTGCGAACTTCTCGACTGCCTGAACCATCGACCTATGCGATTTCGCCTCCATCCCTCGTCGCTTCATCTCGGCAATCACCACATGCGATGCCGCACCCCACAACTTCTCTGAAGCCTGAAGAATATCCCCCACCTCAAACTCACGATCAGCGTCATCCAAGAACTTCTGAGCCGTTTCAATATGTTCAGCCGCCAGCATAATCGATCCCATACTCCAATGTAACTGACCTTGGCTTGCTAACTTTAACATCGGCAATTGTCACTCATACAACACTGTCTCCAACGGAGCACATACCATCTAGACCAAAACGAAACATTCGAAGACACAATCCTCAAGACCTTGGGAAACCTGACATGAAGGCACAGACTTGGCACGGCGGCGCACGCTTTACGCTCGACGACATTCCCGACCCGGGGCCGTCGCCGGGCTACGTGCTAGTTGAGCTTGACACCACCAGCATCTGCGGCACCGACGTCCATGTTACCCAGGGGCTTTTTCCGAAAGATCCGCCGCAGATATTAGGACACGAAAGCTCCGGCATCATCGTTGATGTGGGTGAGGGAGTTTCGAGCGCACGCATCGGTCAGCGGGTCTGCATCAACCACCCTGCGAACTGCTACGAGTGCTGGTACTGCCGCAACTGGAGCGTGTGTCGTTGCGAAAACCAACCGCCAATATCGAACGGCTACTTCGCCCAGTACACAGCCGTCGCATCGCGCTCGGCAGTCGAGATTCCCGAGTCGTTGGACCTTGAGACGGCTGCCTTAACCGAGCCGGCGGCGTGCTGTCTTTCGGGAGTGGAGATGCTGGACATTCCGTATCGCGCCACCGGACTGGTGATCGGCGCAGGAATCATGGGCCTCTTCACCACTGCTTTTTTGAAGTCCCACGGTGTCGAAACTCTCGTCGTTTCCGAGCCGGTCAAGATCCGACGCGAGATGGCTAAGCAATTCGGTGCCGACATCCTACACAACCCCAACGACGTGCCGCTCTCGGATGTGATCGCCGACGTGACGGACCACGGCCGCGGCTTCAGCGTAACTGCCGAAGCGGTGGGCAAACCCGAGCTCGTTGCCACCTGCATCAACGCAACGAAGCCCCGCGGCCAAACCCTCATGATCGGTGTTAGTCCTGAAGGATCGCCGCTCCCCGTCGACCTCTACGACATGCACTTCCGTGAGATCAAACTCATCGGGGCCTTTCGCCAAGGAGACGTCACCCACCGGGTCCCAGACGAACTCGCTAAACTCAACCTCGAAAACGTCATCTCAGGTCGTTACTCGTTGGCAGAGCTTCCCGACGCAATAACTGCCTCCGCCGAAGGGCTGGGCGTCAAATTTGTGATCAAACCAAACGGCTAGCGATTGGCATCGCACAAGAATTGCTGAGTGGTTTCAATGTGTTCGATGGTTAACACCTAAGGCGATTATTCATCTGACACACTGCCCCCTTCGCGCAGCGTAAGGGGACGCGGAGCGTAGCAAACGCAGGACGATACGGATGGAGCGGGCATCCCCCGCGCACTCGCTTCGCTTGTTCGCGCCCCTGTTGTCGGTCTTCTTACGCTTCGCGAAGGGCGCTGATTCTTCAGCCAGAGGACGCGCGGTAAACCGTGGCGATTTCCGCCGTCTCGGAGCGGGTGGGATTGCCTTCGATGCAATCGCGTTGGCGGTCTGTATGTATTCCGACAGGTTGACGGCGCCGTCGGTGCCCGGGCGGGCTGTTCCGGCACCCGACCGTGCGGATGTTGCTACTGCCCGGCGGACTACTCCAGTTCGCGCAGGGCTTTCGCCACGTCGACCCATCGCTCCCAGCCGCGGTCGGCGAAGCCTTGGGCTTCGGATGCGGTCATGGGCGTCAGCGTCGAATCTGAGACCGTCTCGCCGAAGGCCAGGAGCGCGCGGTCCCAGCG
>DAOUJE010000069.1:0-4133 GCA_034423055.1 Dehalococcoidia bacterium
GTGGTGGCGGTGCGAGGCGGGTCATCCGGTGCGGTAGAAGCGGCTACCGGAACGATCGACGTGTTGAACGTGGGTACGTGCTACACGACGAACTCTGACGTGTTCGCGGTCGGCGATTGCGACGACGGAGACGGTGATGATGCCTACAACGTGCTTGCCACTGCGAATAATCCAGCCGAGATATCCGAAATCGGCAGTGTCTATGCCACGTATTCGCACGACCCGAAGACGTCGGGCGATGCGCCGCGCGGCATCCTCAAAAACTCCGACCTGATAAAGGTCAGCATCCAAGACACCGGACGCGACAAGCGGACGCCTGTGCTGTTGCCAGTTGGCGATGCAAGCACCCAGCTTTCGTCGGCCGATTTCGCAAAAATCAAGGCGGTGTTCGGCAATATTGATGATGAACAAAAGCAAAGCAAAGCGACCGTGGATCCCGACCGTACGGGTCTGACTGCGGAAAGCGTCGTCGAATTGACTAATACAGACGAACTTGTAGATGCCAATAAGGTGACCTACCACTTGGCGACTGACATGTATTGGGGCATAGGGGATTATGGCGACTGGAACCCGGATGAGGATGGCGGGAACAATGATGGACGCGGCGCAGGTACCTTCCAATCCGGTGTCAAGAACGGGTTGACCCTGCTTAGGAATACCGAGAATGTGAGGGACACCGACGACGATGGTTCCCCCGATGCTCCAGTCAAATATCTCCCGATGGACGTTAGCGATAACACGGTAATCAAGTTCTTCGGATGTGTGGACGGAAATGGTGACGGTGATTGCTCTGACACTGGTGAAGATTTCCAAGAGTTGGGGACCGCAGAACTTAGGCTCGACGAGGACCGTGGATCCGGTCGAGCGGCGGGTGACATTCAGGGAGTTGGTGCGGTCGCGCCTTGGCTGAACGTGCAGGTGCACAACGCGAATGCCATGCTCCAATACATCGTTTACCACACGAGCGAGCGCGAGACCTTGGTCGGTGGAAAAGCGGACAATGCCTACCAGTCTGATGTCATGCCGCCAAACTTCACTCAATCCGAGGATGATGGCAACACCGCTCTGATCGTCCGAGCAAAATCCGACGGCGATGTTACTACGCAGAACCTGTGGCTCTACGAGACTGACCGCTTCAGCGGGCGTTACGAGGGATACGTACGGCTGACAGATGCTAATGGTGACGGACGAGGCACTACCGATACAGCGGCGGACTGGGGTTTGGATGTGATGGCCGCAACGGGGCATGAAATGGATGGTGCCGCGGTTATCGGTGTGGAAAGCGGCATTCTGGAGATCGAGTACCGGGACACTGACGGTAGTACCAAGACCAGAACGGTCATGATCGATACGGTGCCACCGTTGATCGAGGTCACTGCTCCAGCGCACGAAACTCGGGATGAAGACACCTCGCCAGAATTTGTCGGCTCCTTCAATGACGGCGAATCCGGACTGCGAGCAAGGTCGTTCCAGCTCTACATCGACAACTCCAACGACAAAAATGAGAACGGTGACGATGGGGTTCCCGCGTTGGCTCTGGGGCTCGAGTCAGGTAGCTCTCACGGACATGTGATGCGACCGGCAACAGGTGAAGTCGTTCGGTCCGTCGAGGACTACAAAGGCTACGGCGACGGTCAAGAATCCCAATTCGGTGTCATCGGCCATGACGATGTGTATATGGATGAGACCGAAACCCTGTTGAAGATCGATGGCGATCGGTTCAGCGATGGCGCTGCGAGCGGGACATTCGCCGATTCGCGTCGCATCAGGATCATGGATGGCGATGACGAAGTTCGACCGTACAACAACACGATCGACTTCCATGCGCTGGTAACGGACGTAGCTGGCAACATCGGCTTCTCCGACAGCGACGATGCCGGTCCGCGCCTCATCAACGACTACGGCAAGGAATCGGATGATCGAAAGACTGGTCGATACAACGTTCTCGGCTGGTACGCGCGGCACATCTTCTTCCTTGATGAGAAGGAACCCGAGATCTACCAAGAGCAGTCGGTTACAGGCTTCTACGGCATCAATGATGACAAGAAGCGGGTGCCGAACCGCTCTGGCATCTTGGTCACCTTCGACGCGGCTTTAGACCCCGAGAGCGTCTCCGCCAGCACTTTCGAAGTCATGCTCGACCCCGTTGACGCGCAAGACACCTCGCCAGCTGCGGCGACGGTTACGGGCGTGACAGTAGAGGGTAGGCATGTGTATCTGCTGCTTAGCGAAGAGCTGGCATCGGATGCTACGCCGTCAGTTCACATCGCCACCGGACAGTCGGTCGCAGACCCGGCGGGCAACCGATTGACACGCGGCAACATCACCGCTTTCGATGTCAAAGACGGTATCGCACCGCAACTCACCGTGACGTTGAGCGGCGGCTCCGGAACCGGCGAAGGAAACGAAGCATCAGACAAGCTGACCAACAAAGCCATGACGGTAACGATCGCTTCAGACGAAGACATCAACAGTACGCCGTTGATCACGGTGGTGTGCTCGAACATCGCTTGGGATAGCGACGACGATGACACTACGAATGACAAGGCACTTTCCGACTTCACTGGAGCTCGTAGCGGAGCATTGATGATGTCGAGTGCTACCTTCGACACGCCAAAGTACGGTTGTGGCGATGATGCTGAAAACACGATTCTTCCACAGCAAGCTGCGACGTTCTCACGCCCAGGCCTCGAATGGGAGTATCAGTGGCAGAACTTCAGCGGCAACAACCGTGAACTGTCTGACGGCAAGCTGACGGTAGTCGCTTATGCACGCGACCGCCAATCGTACGCGACGGCAGACCGTACAGGCGACAAGATGACACCGGCATCAGCGGATACCTACAACTGGGGTGTCGCAACTGCCGAGTTCAACTACGACACTACTAAGCCGAAGTTGAGCCCGACCCCTGCCGATGGCGCTAAGGTTACGGATTCTCGCCCGTTCGTCTTGCTTACCTACGACGATAAGTCGACGGTGTCAGTAACCAAGCTGACAGTTGATGCAACTGAGCAGACAGAGCATGTGCAAATGCTTGGTGCGAAGCGCTTCTTGTACTGGCCGGAGAGTCTGGCTCTCGGCTCGCATGATGTTGCGGTCGAAGCTGTCGACGCTGCCGGCAACAAGACCGGCTCAGTCGAATACAAGTTCACGGTCGCTGAGCGTGCCACGTTCGATGTCAAGCTGATCGCTGGCTGGAACGCAGTGTCGTTGCCTGCCAACCCGATCGACCCGATGATCGAATCGGTCTTCACCGAGACGATAGTCGACATGGTGGCGGCTTGGAACGGCGAAAACCCGGAGGCGCCTTGGAGCATCGCAACTCGCATGGACGGCGAGTGGTCGACGCACAGCGACTTCGCGACGCTGAACAAGATCACCGCGCGCTACGGCTACTGGGTACACACCCAAGGCTTTGTAACCCAGTCGGTGGCATTGGTCGGCAAGGGCAACCGCGAAGACCCCACCACCGTGCCGGCAGACTTGGTTGAGATACCCACCAACCCAGGTTGGAACTTCGTCGGAGTCATCGATCAAGACGGCGACCAGACGCAGGACAACTACGGTGAAGCGCTTAAGAACGGCCCCACCGAAGTAGTCACGGTTAAGGATTACCTCGGTAAGCACGTTCGCGCCTACAGATGGGATGCTATCCGCAGCCGCTTCGACATCGTGGAAGACGACGACGAAGTGACCATCGGCGACGGCATCTGGGTCTACTACGGCGACGGTATCGCACCGTAAGGTACGCCCATCGTCGTTCCCGCGCAGGCGGGAGACCAGGAGAGCGAAGAGACACCCCCGCGGAGACGCGGGGGTGTTCATTTGAACTAGGATGCTGAGGATGGGGAAGGATGCGAAGGATCGATGGTGTTTGACGCACTTGCGGAAAGGACGGCTGCGTGATGGACAAGAGGGGTAGCTTTCATCATTCCCGAAAGCCCTTCGTCATTCCCGCGCAGGCGGGAATCTGGAGAGCGGACAGACGTCCCGCGGAGACGCGGGGGTGTTTTTTGTCTGCCCCGGATTTTAAGGATTTGAATGGTTGAGGGATGATGGGTTGCGATTGCGCTCCTCCCCTTTTTGCGTCAGCAAAAGGGGGACGCGGCGAGCGCAGCGAGACGCAGGGGGTT
>DAOUJE010000070.1:0-2646 GCA_034423055.1 Dehalococcoidia bacterium
AGAGCTTGTAGGTTGTCGTCGTCGTTGAGACCGCCTCTGGATACGGGGTACATATGATCAATTTGCAGGTTATCAGTCGTCAATCTGACACCACAGTACATGCAGCGGTACCTCTGACTTTGCGCTATCGCTGCCCTCTCTTCTTTAGAGAATGTTGCTCTTATAGTGGGTCTTACGCTTCGCGCGTTCTCGGTCAAGCTGAGAATCAACCACAGACTTACATCCATGAGCATGAGCGAAGTCCACCTCGTGCCGATCCACAGCCATGTAAGCGCGACCATGACATAGCTGAAAAAAGTTGAGAATCCACTGTCTTTTTGTTTCCTCTCGGCAACTTGTATGTTTCCAATGTGTGCATCTATATCGCTCGCATCTGAGTTGTTGATGTCCTCAAGCGAATCGTGTTTAGGTTCGTTGGGACCAGTGGATTTGGTCACGTTAATGCTTCCTTATCGACTTTCGATGATGTGCGCGAGTAAGTCTACACGGTTAGCAAGCAGTCACTGCATTTCAGGATGCGATGGTGGTTTGACAAACGCAACGGCAGGCGACAACACGTTAGATATCGTCCAACGGACGTTATCCTGACAGAAGGAACCATCGATGACGACGATCAGTGAAATTCAGGAAGCCATTTTGGCTCTGCGTGAGCCTGAATTTGCCGAATTGAAGAAGTGGTTGTCTGAAGTGGAAGCCGAACGCGATTGGGCGAAGTGGGACGCGCAGATCGAGGATGACTCGGATGCAGGTAAGCTCGATTTCCTAGTGACTGAAGCGTTGGAAGCCAAGGCGAACGGTACGCTCGCAGAGCTTTGAGTGCATCGCACGAGGCGCTCGTTTTTTAGGAACGACGGTGATTCGCTTCACCCCTCCACGGGCATACCCCGCTCACATTGCTTCGCTTGTTCGCGCCCCTTTCGTGCCGCGAAAGAGGCGTGCGACTTAGTCGTAGTGATACCGCTGTTCGCGCCAGGGGTCACCGTGCATGTGGTAGCCGTAGGCTTCCCAGAAGCCGGGGGCGTCGGAGTCCATGAAGCGGATGCCGCGAACCCACTTGGCGGACTTCCAGAAGTAGAGGTGCGGTACGATCATGCGCACTGGGCCGCCATGGGAAGGTTCGAGTGGGGCACCGTCGTAGGTGTGGGCGATCATTCCCTTGCCGTCGATCACATCGGCTGTGGGCAGGTTCGTGGTGTAGCCGCCATCGCTGTAGGCCATGAGAAAGTCTGGCGGATCGGTGATGCCCGCATCGTTAAGGAAGTCGTCGATCGTGACGCCTCGCCAATCGGTGTCGAGCTTGCTCCACTTGGTGACACAGTGGATGTCGGTGTGGATGTCGGTCTGGGGTAGGGCCATCATCTGGTCCCAGTTCCAGACGCCGAGGTCTTCGCCGTTGTAGTCGATGCGGAATGTCCAAGTCGCAGTGTCGACTCTTGGTGTAGGTCCTGCTGAAAGGACGGGGAAGCCGCGTTCGAGGTACTGTCCCGGTGGAACGCGTTTCGCAGTCTCATCTTCCTCTTCAGGACGTCGCCTACCGAAAAAGCCTCTGGTGATTATCCCCATCTATGCACTCCCTATGCTCTCAACTGTTCCCAAGCCGCGCGAATCTGCGCATAATCTTATACGCATCGACTATCAGCAAAGTTTCGCTGCCGGATGTTCAGGTGGCGTCAACCATTAGAAAGGCACAGCGCGATGAGGAGATTCGAAGGCAAGACGGTGATCGTAACCGGAGGCGGGACCGGCATCGGCGAGGCGATATGTCACCGTTTCGCGAGCGAAGGCGCGAATGTGGTGATCGCGGAACTGGAATCTGACAACGGTGAAGGCACTGCGGCGGACATCAACGGCAGCGGTGGGACCGCGATGTTTTGTCAGACCGACACATCGGACTCGGATTCTGTGAAGTCGATGATTAGGTGTGCCGTAGACAAGTTTGGGACGATAGATATTCTCGTCAACAACGCCGCTGCGTTCGTATTCGGCAAGGTTGAAGATCTCACAGATGCCGATTGGGCACGAGTGTTCGGTGTCAACGTGATCGGCTATGCCAACTGCGTTCGTGAGGTTTTGCCGACGTTCCGCAGCACCGGAGGTGGCGCGGTGGTGAACATCGCATCAGTCAGCTCATTCATCGCCCAACCGGAGTTCGTGCCGTACAACTCGTCCAAGGGCGCGGTTGCCCAGCTAACGCGATGTCTGGCAATGGACCTGGCGCCCGACAACATCCGTGTCAACGCCGTCTGCCCTGGCTCCATCAAGACACGAGCGACGGACATGCACATTGACTCGCTCGGGCTAGATCGCGAACAGTCCTACATCGATTTTGGTCAAGACGCGTTAATGAAGCGGATGGGAGATCCGCGGGAGATTGCGGCGGTTGTGGCGTTCCTAGCTTCGGACGACGCGTCGTACATGACCGGGGCGCATGTGATTGTGGATGGAGGGATGAGTATTGGGTAGCGAAGAACGCCAAACTCGCTGTGCGATAATTCGCGGTTAACGATGACTACAAACGGCGAAGACCAACCCAAGCCGCCACTCTTCCAGCGGATCAAGGCGCAGAACTTGCTTTCGTTTGGGCCGGATGGAATTGACTTGGAATTGGGGCCGCTGAATGTGCTGATCGGGCCGAATGGGTCAGGG
>DAOUJE010000071.1:0-34559 GCA_034423055.1 Dehalococcoidia bacterium
TTTGATCGATCGACATGATTCGCTGAATCTCACGCAAATCGGCTATCAAGTAGGGAGATGATGCCGACGGGAACGTTGGAAAGAAATCCGTGAACGCGACGAACTCAACCGTCGTGCTACGGTTGCCTAAGAACAGACGCGTAGTGTCACCTGTTTCGAGTCCCAACTCATTCTTGAACCAGTTGCTGCCGATGACCCTTAGAGCATCGTCGGAAGTGCCGACCCGGACACCTTTCAGTTGCCCGAATCGCGGTTGAGACCAAGTCAACACCGCACCATCGCTCGGAGTCTCGGAGAAGGGATCGATGCGCGCTCCCAGATCGCCGAAACCCGCTCCCGACGTTCGTTGATCAACGATGTCGCCGAAGTCTGTCAGTAGGGAAAGTTCACCATCAGCGTTGGCGGTAGCGATGTCTTTGATGCGTAGCGAGCCCGTCGTCGGTTGCGGCGCTTCTTCGATTGGACGTCGTGAAATCCCGATGAACTCCAACCACAGTTGTTCGGTGTTGGACGTGTCTCTGCGAAGTGGTGCTAAGGGGATTCCGATTCTGCACCAGTCCGGAGGTTCAAAGCCTTCCTCATCTTCGAGCGGTACGGGTTTTTCGCAAGCGTATGGGGTACCTACTGTGACGGATCGCGGTTCTAGATTTCCGATTGTCACCGAGTGGTAGAGCCCCGATTCGTCTCGTATCCGTGCCACTAATCCCGTATCCGCTCGCTGCGTATCTGGTTTGATCAGGGCAGTGAGCCACTCGGCATCGGCTGGGATCGCATATCCATCCGTGTCGCGCGATTTAACGAGGGAAGTCAGCTGTTCGGGTGATGCGGTTGCGAGATCTGAGCGCCACCATGCAGCATCCGGGAATTGATCCGCATCAACACCTATCGCGGTCACGGGTTCGTTGCCGCTGGGCGCAGACACGGTTCCAGCCGCTCGCGCCACCGGCGCCATCGCGTCATAACCGAATTTCGTCGTCATGTGATCGATTACGCGGTGGAGATTGCTTCGGTTGCGGACGATCATGCCGGATAACCGGATGTCCGCGCCCACCCGGTACCGCGCATCGTCTTCAGCGTATTGGCTGATCGACGGTGACAAGATCGAGAGCAAAACGGCGATTGTCGCCGCAAGCATTATCAGCAGCATCAGGCCCATGCTCGAACGCGGGTTCCGGGCCAACGACCAAAGTGCCAACGGAATGGCAGGCGAAAGCCTGAACATTGAGGGCAAACGCGCCAAAACTTCGGCGATCCCGCCGAGCAAGAACGGCAGAAAACGCAGCAACACAATCGCTCCTCCAGCCGCGGTCGCAGCAGGCATCGCCAATGCGAGCCGGTTGCTGAAGCCTTCTCCTAGAGCGCTGCTCGAGATGTACAGGTCTTCTTGCGACAGCTGCCAGAGCGCAGCGACACCGATGCACAACAGGACGACGTCGAGATAGTAGCGTTGCACCGCGTTGCGTTGGGGTGGGCGAGCCAACCGGCTCGTAAGCTCCTCGACTGTCGACGCGTTTCGCCTCAAGGATGGCATCAGCAAGGCAAAGAGACCGATTGCAGCAGCTGCAATCGCCACCAGAGCAGACTGCACCGAAAGACTAGCGGGGAGGAATTCGCCGCCAGTCAGTTCACTCAACACCGGAAGTCTTCCAGCTAACGACACGCCGAGAAGTGCGATTGCGATACCAGCAACCAACGACAGCACGGCGATCAGCAAAGTCTCTCCTGTCATCAGCGCGATCTCTTGCGAAGCCGTCGCGCCCCGCGCCCGAACCATTCCGCTCTCGCTGAACCGGATGTCGCGGGCCTGACTGGCAACCAACGCAGAAAACGCGAGCGATGCCAACGCAATCACCGCCCCGACCGACATCATCAAGCCACGCGAAATCTCCGAACTCGTCAGAAACGCCGCCAACGCATCGTCAAGTGAAGTGATCCGTTGAAATCCTTGCAGTTCCTGTTTCAGGACCGCCTCTTGGGCTTCCAAGTCGGCCAAGATCTCCTCGGCGTCGCGTGAATGAATCCTGCCCACATCGGTTTCGAAGACCCAGTAGTAACGGACCTCCGTATCTGGCATGTGATTCGCTACGGCATCGATCAGCACAGATTCGCTGACGATAAATGGTGCGAACCGGAACGACGTGCTATTGGCACCCAGCCCAGTGTCCAAAACTTCCCATTGAAGTGCATCTGGATCGTCGCGCGAATAGATGCCAGTGACGCGTACAGCGACTTGGATTTCTTCGGAGGTTGGAGAGCTCAAGTGAACGGTTTGTCCGACACCGATGCCCAAGTATCGGGCGTCATCTGAAGATATAGCGGCATCCAATGGCTCGGTCGAGTTTCCAGATGAAGGCCACGCACCTTCGAGGAGAATCGCCTCATCCTCTATCCCATCGACCTGGGCCAAGAAAGTTCGAGCAGTTTTCCAAGGCACCAGATCGCGATCGAACACGAGCGTCACCGACTTCGCAGCCACAGTCGGAGCCTCAAGCACCTTCGCCAGTTCTCTTGATCGCGTTTCGTTGACTATGGCTGATAACTCTCGATGCGCCTCATGAGAAATCGAATCGTTTCGAGCCCTAACAGCGATGTTTAGGTCTTGCTCTCTATGTCCCGCCAGGCTCTGCGACAGCGCCGATTGACCGAGCGCGTCAAGGTAGATGAAAACTCCGGCAGAAACCGCTACCGCGATCGTCAATCCGATAAGGCGCAGACCTACGAACGTCTTCTCCGAAAAGGCGCGTCTCAGCACCAATCGTGGCAAAGCCGCAATTGCTGCGCGTCGTGATGACCCTAGAGAATGTTTCACGCCACCGAAGAGGTTCTGATTCTTACAGCGATTGAATCTTTAGGTCGCATCAGACTCCACGCCACGGGAATCAACGTCGCTCCAATCAACAGGACCATCGCACTAACAACCGGTAACCAGTCAACTTGCAACAGCATCGGCGGCAAAGCTGCTTCTCCAGTCGCTGTTCGCGTCATTCTGTCGGCAATGAATCCAACTCCGTACATTCCGCCGACCGCGCCGAGCGCAAAACCAAGTCCGAGCGATATCAGAGTTCTGGTCGACGCCTCCAGAACAATGCCGATGCGACTGCCGCCCATAGATTCGACGAGGGCACTGTCGAGGCGGTTCAGATCCTGATTGTGGATAGTTACGGCAACCGCGGTAACGACCGTTATGACAACCACCGATGCGGCGATGAGCGATCCAACGATCCGCCAACCCGCGGCATTCCCTAAACGAGCAGAGGATGTTGCGCTTAAAGCCTCGCCATCCGAGACGCGCAATGAGGGTTCCAACTGCTTTATCGTCGCGATACGGTCTTGGTAAGCGAACGTCTCGTCGATATCGAGGTACAACTCCGCAGAATCAGAGAGGAACGGTTCGCTCACTGGCGTCAAATACGCAAGAAGAGCGTCGACGTTGGTGACCGCGAAGGATTGGTCTTCATCGATCATCGTCGGGAACAGATCAAATGTGCCGCGGATTTCAAATGGCACGATGCGGCCGTATAACTGACCAGAGAAACGGGCGCCAACGTCGAGTCCTGCGCCGTCTAAGAACTGAGAATTCACCAGTAAAGGAACGGATATCGGCCCGTTCTCCGAGTAGTAAATGCCGCGGACACCGTCGTCGGTGCCGCGACCCATCGCGAATTCCAGCGATCGTCTATCCTCGCTATCTTCACCACCGTCGTTGGTTACCGCGAGACGGGAATCATCGACAATTGAGGTCGACATAGGGTGCCAATTGCTAGCGTCGGCGAAGTCGGATATTAGGACCGATGCACCTGAGGTATCAACTGCGCTCAAGGAGTCGATCGTAAGTGTCGCCGCGCTGCCGATCTGCGACGTCGGGGGTTCGTAAACCTCCAAAGCGATAAAACTTACCGGACGCGGAATTTCGGGCTTAACTGTGCCTGACAACCGTTGCCAATCTTCTCCAGGCTGATCAGATCCATCAGCGGTCATCCGAATCGTGTGGGTCGTGCCCGCGGCGTCGAGCAACCTTGACCAAACATCGATGCGCCCTTTGCCGCTTCGTTGCAGCTTCGCCACCGCTTCGAGTTTGACAACATCGTTAGGCAGGGGAAGCGATCCCGTAGGGATAAAATCAGCTATCTTATCCATCAAAACCGAAAGCGTTTCGTCAGCGAAGTCGGACCGGAATGTCGCCACATCAACAAACTCTCGCGGCCGCACGGAGAGCATTGTGAACGACGAGGCAGATTCAGAACTCCCGGTTCTCGCCTCGGCGCGAGTGCCCCAAGTGTGATGTGTCACCCAGTCCAGTTCCGCGATCGCTTTGACAGTCTCATTGTTAGATGTCTTGAACCCGTCGATTCCCGAGATTCGCATGTCCGAAGCTGTTGTGAAATCGATACGATCGTTCGTGTTTGTCTCCAACGTGGCAGACAATCCAGTGGCGTTGATGACCACGATCATCGTTCCCGCTGCCAACAGCATCAACACCGCGTGGCTCATTGTCGAACGCGAAAAGATCTTCAACGCGAGCGCAAACATGGAGTGTATGTTGATGCGCGCCAGCCTTTCGAATACGATGCCAGAGAAGCGGAACAGGCGCAAAGCAACCAGCGAAGCCGCTATTGAGGCCACAATCGGCAACGATGTCGCCAACATGCTCAGATCAGACAAACCGTCCTCGCGTTCCACAAGCAGAGACCCACGTCCGTTCAGCTCGAATATCACCGCGACTGCCGCGATCACGATGCCAATGTCGAGATTCGCACGCCAAAACCAAGGAGACCGCGAGTCTCGTATCCGCGTAAGATGACGGACGATCGGCCCGGGGCGGACGAGAACAATCGGAGCAGTGTAGAGCACAAACAGTATCAACGCGAGTATTCCTGACCAGATGAACTGCTCCGGGAGAATCCGATAGGGGAACGGTTGACCTCCCGTAAGCTCTTGAAACGAGCCCAGAAGCCCCAACAGTGGCACGATCAATGACGCAATGAGCGGTCCGACGACGGCAGGGATGACGAACAGAATCACCATATAGAAAGCTATCGCAGTGAAGAGTTGCTTGCGGTTGGCGCCGCGTACCTTCAGTGCCGTCTCCTCAGCGATCCACCGTCTGGCGATGACGCTTGCGTTTAGTGCCAGCACGAACACCGCGAAGGCGGCGAACAATGCTCCGCTGATGATCGTCGTTGTGTTGGTAAAGGTCAGTTGACGTTGCAGCGTTCGTAGCGCCGATTCGACTCCAGAGAACGAGGATGACGACGGCAACAGTTTCGCCGCATCGGTACGGAACCGGTTGATGACTTCAAGATATTCGCTCACGCCTACGCGATTCAACGCCTCCAAATCGACGTAGAACATCATCCACATTTGACCGATGTCGGCGATGCCCCGACTGGCAACTCGATCCATCATGCCGTTCGATGTGTAGGCGATGATCGCCGGTCGACCACCAGTCGGTCCTTGCTCCGGATCGAAGAGAGTTGAAGATAGTCCTTGCCACGACTCGTGATTGGGATCATCGATGCGGAAGATGCCAGTTACACGAGGCGTGATGTGCACGATGTTCGTTGGCGGAACTGTGAGTCGTAAAACATCGCCGACTTGGATGCCGTACTCCGCCGCGACGCTTTCGAGGATGGCGATTTCGACTTCGTCGTCAACAACAGATTCGGACGGAAATCTCCCGTCTACAAGAGAGATCGGAGCAGGCTCTCCTTGCGCGGATTGGTAGACGAGGACCGACCCCGGCGGCGCGAATCGATCGTTGATCTGGTTGAGAGTCAAACTTCCGGACCGCACGAACGCCGATGTGCCGCGTACCACACCGCCGAAATGTTCACCAGCTTGTTCGGCAGTATCAGCAGTCGATTTGATCGTCGCGGAGTTGAACGTCATATCGTCAACATGCAACCACGCACCCATCTGCGACAACTCGAACCGTTCGAGCGTGCGACGCAAGCCGAGCTGTTCTATGGCATCGAAATAAAGCGGAGCAGCGGAGATGACAGTGACAGACAGTAATGCGCTCAACGAAGCGACTATCAGGAAGAGCGATTCGCCGCGGCTCTTCCGAACGGAAATACCCTGAACGTTCACAACCGATTAGCGTACATCAGGTTCATATAATTGCCGCAGACAATGCACCACCCAATAGCTATGCGCTTACCCGTCATTCAGGCGAAGGCCGGAATCCAGAGGGCAGGGTTGAGAGAACCTAAACCACCAAACATGAAAATCGAAAAACTTGAAACCTTCGTAGCCGTCAACTGGATGATAGTGCGGATAACCACCGACAACGGCATCCAGGGAGTCGGCGAATCCACGTTCTTCGGTTGGCCCGGAGCCTCTAGAGATGTCGTCTTGTCCTTCGAACCGTATCTGGTCGGGCAGGACCCGCTACGGACCGAGCATCACTGGAACTACATGTACCGCGCAAAGTCGATGCGCGGGGGCGCGATCGGAGGCGGCATTAGCGCCATCGATCAGGCGCTCTGGGACATCAAGGGCAAGTACTTTGAAGCTCCAGTCTGGCAGTTGTTAGGCGGCAAGGCGCGGGACGCTGTACGTGCGATGCTGGTGCTTCCGACGGGAACGCTCGAAGAGGTGGCGAATGCTGCCGCGGTTGCGAAAGCTGACGGCTTCACCGCGGTCAAGTGTCTGCTATACCAACATGACCACGCGCCGATGCGCCACAGCGAGCGCATTCAAGACCTCGTGGATCGCATGGCAGCCGTGCGAGACGCCGTGGGATGGGACATGGACGTGGGGGTTGAAATCCATCGCAACATGATCCCCGGCGAAGCCATCGTTTTGGCGCAGGAACTCGAAAAGTTCAGACCATACTTCTTCGAGGATCCAGTAGCGCCCGATTCGATACTCTCTTTCGGCGAAGTATCCGAAAAGACTCGGATTCCGATGGCAGCGGGCGAGCGCAACCTCACGATATGGGAGTTCCGCGAATACACCGAAGCTGCCGGAGTTCATCACGTCCGCCCCGACATCGGCGTTGCAGGAGGCTTTACCCACTGCAAGAAGATCTGCGCCATCGCCGAATCCCACCACCAAGGCATCATCCCCCACGCGGTCCCATCCGGCCCCGTCGCAACCGCAGCCCATGTCCAACTCGGCGCCTGCGTGCCCAACTACGAAGTCCAAGAACATCTCTACGAAGAAAACCCACCGTACTCCGATGTGGTCAATCAGATCATCAAACTCGACCACGGGTGGCTCCAAATCCCCGAAGTCCCCGGCATCGGTGTCGAACTAGACGAAGAGGGCATCGCCAAACACCCCCACAGCTACGGCCCCATCGACCACGCGCTCCGCGACGACGGCTCTGTAGCCCTAAGATGAGACCTCCACCGAAACTACGTCATTCCGGCGAAATCCGGGATACATAGGGGGAGGGAAATGTCCGAAGGACAAAGAGGGCACTCGTGCAACCATACCCAACTGGGCGAGTCATTCGATCCGCTCACCCCAATGCTCGATGGCTCGACCGTTTTCGAATCGCACTACCTCGATAGTTCGTTTTTGGTAGATCTCGCCTGATCCTGAATCTAGTACCTCCCCAATTTCGTACCAAAACAGCTCTGCTTCTACAGTGTCACCGTTAGCGATCAGGTGTCGGATGTCTACGCGTCGGCGAGGACGGGCTGCGCGGCCAATCCTCACAACCTCGGCAAACCCCTCGGGACCATACATTTTCGACGTGCCGATTCCCTGGTGGTCGATGTATTTGTCCGAGACCGATGAGTCCAAGGTCGAAACATCGCCGTCGTTGAATGCTTGCACCATGCGGCGCATGATCTTACTGTTGAGTTTTTCTATGTCATCCACGCCAGCTTCACGGATCCCTAATGTTTTATGCAGTGCCTAACCACTCGCGCACTTCCTGATGCACATTAATGACGTTATCACGTCGTGTAACCCGTTTGGCGTGTCTATAACCCGTTTGGCGTGTCTAAGGAGATGCTGCCATCTCGTAACGGCAAGGGCAGATACCGTTCGGGTAGATGATGTGATAGTTTTGCACAAGTTTCGTGAAAGGAACCTCAAATTGAGCCTCAACCTAGGATTGGTCGGATGTGGCGGCATGGGTATGCGTCACGCCCACGGTTACATCGAGCTACGTAAGCACTTCGATTCATTCACGCTGTCAGCCGTCTGCGACCGCCACGAAGCCGCGGCGAACGGTGTGGCGGACGCAGTCGAGGATGCCACCGGTCATCGACCGCAAGTCTTCACCGACTACGAAACGATGCTCGCATCCGGCGTTGATGCCGTAGACATCGTCACCGACACCCGGATGCATCACATCTTCGCACTCCAAGCATTCGATGCCGGAGTTCATATCCTGACCGAAAAACCCATGGCGCTGACAATGAAGGCCTGCCGTCTAATGCGCGATGCCGCGGAAGCGAAAGGTCTAGTGCTCTCAATCGGTGAGCAGTATCGCCGCGACCCCATGAATCGTCTAGCCAAGGCGTTGCTTGATGCCGGCGCGATCGGTGAGCCTGGATTCGCGATGAAGGTGTCTCTCGGAGGCGGTTCCGGACTCATGCACGACACTGGTTGGCGCGCACTGAAGTCGCGCGCGGGCAGCGTCATCATCGAGCAGGGAGTGCACGAAGCTGACTTGCTCATCTACTTCTTGGGCGATATCGAATCTCTGTCGGCCCAAACCGGATTATTCGCACCGACGCGGATAAGAGAAGGAATGTCAGGCCAAATAGCGCAGTTCTATTCACACCGCGTCGAAGACGCGTTCACCAACCAAGAGACGGTGGAAATCGACCAAGAAGACACCGCGATCAGCTTGCTCAAATTCGCGTCAGGCGCGATAGGTCAACTCACTATCACCAACGCATCCATTGGCTATGGCGCAGGCATCAACACCATTCACGGCAGCGCGGGCACGATGCAGATGCCGCCGACACGCACTGGTGTCCCTCCGAGCGTCTACCTCGAGTCGCAATCCGACCCCCTAAGCGAACAGCAGATGCTCGATCTAGTGTCCGATTGGCATCTCGACGAAACCACTGCGACATTCTTCGGCGGAGCGACGAGAATGGGTGCTTACGACATTGGATTCGAAGCGATCGACCGCATCTTGGTCGCCATCGAGATGCAGGAGTTGGCATCGGCAATAGAATCAGGAGATAGAAACGTCGAGGTCGATGCCGAAGTCGGGATGAAAGCCTTAGCGGTTTCCTACGGAATACTAGAATCAGGCAACTCTGGACAACCGGTATCGCTCGCCGACATCATGGACGGTTCTGTTGCCGAATATCAATCCGAGATCGACCGCGAAGCGGGAATCTGAACCAAGCTCGCGCCGTCAACTTGCAAAGATTGCAGTCGTATTCCTATTCGTCTTTGCGTTGACGTGGGGAGTCGCTTGCGCTTCTTACGCTTTGGAAGACAACACCGACTACGAGGAAAAGGTCTGCGATCGCGTCGATGACATCAGCGACGGGATGTTGCGCGAGCAACTCTCGATCGAGGATATCGAAGCGCAGATCGATCTTCTTGAAGCTGAACTCGATTCAGTGCGCGGCGAGTTGGTGGATGCTACAGAGCGCTTCGTCCTAGCTTTGAAAGACATCCTCGCAGGTGGTTATTACGACTATCCAACCCTTCAAGTGCTTAACTATCTTGACACCTACGAGCATATGGAGCAGCACGTCGAGGGATACGAAGCCCTCGAAAATGTCCGATCCGAGTGCCACTATGTCGGCAAGGAGTGGATCGGTGACGCACCCGCGATTGAGGTCCACTTCAGCCAGTCGAGTATCGAAGCCGGCAAGTACACCCTTGAGGAGTTGATCGGACATGGAGAGACGCTTTTCACCGCGTCTTTCAATGCCCTAGACGGCGCTGGGCGACCCACCCGGACCGGCGATGCCAGATTCCGAGACCGGCGCGAAGGCTTCGAGAGCTTCAACCGCATCTCAGGCCCCGATTCCAACGCTTGCAGCGGATGCCACAACGTCCCGGCAACAGGTGGTGGCGGAGACAACGTCGCAAATGTATTCGTCCTTGGGCAGCGCTTCGAATTTGTCGACTTTGAAGACCAGATGGAGTTTGATTTCCGAAACGAGTTGGAAGATCGATTGCAGTATGAACAAGAGGATGAGGACCCGCTGACCCTGCAAAACGTAGGCAACGAGCGCAACACAGTCGGCATGTTCGGCTCTGGTTTCGTCGAACTCCTAGCGCGCGAGATGAGCCGGGAGCTACTTGCTCAAGAAGAAGCGACAATCGCCGAAGCTAAGAAATCGGGCTGGCCTGTGCGGAAAGAGATCAGCGCCAAAGGCATCGACTTCGGTGCAATCACCGCGCACCCCAATGGCTTCGTATACACGAGCGAGGTGGAAGGCGTAGACGGCGATCTTATCGTCAAGCCGTTCAGCCAAAAAGGTGTGTTCCGCAGTTTGCGGCAATTTAACAACGATGCCATGTTGCACCACCACGGCATTGAGAACTACGAACGAGTTGGCTCTTTCATCGACCGCGACGGAGATGGAGTAGTCAACGAGATGACGCCAGGAGATGCCACCGCGCTAGTGGCTTTCCTAGTTTCACTCCCCGCACCGATTCCAAAGCTGCCCGAAGATCCCGAATTGCGAGCGACGGTCGAGTTGGGCAAGGCGAAGTTTGAATCCATAGGTTGCGCCCTTTGCCATATTCCCGAACTGCCCCTCGAATCCCTGACCTTCACCGAACCCAACGAATTCAACGTGGGACTTGACTTGCGACCCGATGCCGTCAACGCGGTTCTGGAGATCGACCTCAGCCAGTTCGCAGATGACCTGAAACAAGACGAGAACGGCCACTACCTGATACCTGTGTTTTCAGACCTTCGTCGCCACGACATGGGCGAAGACGGTCCGCTCGACAATGAGGAGATTATCCAAGGGGGCGTGCCCACGGAACAATGGATGACTCGAAGGTTGTGGGGATTCGCCTCTGAGCCGCCATTCCTGCATCACGGACGCGCAACGCTCATCTCAGACGCAATCAAGGCACACGGTGGGTCAGCCAACGGCGCTCGGAATCGCTTCATCGGTTTACCTCAAGACGAACAAGACGCGCTGATCGCTTTCTTGAAAACAATGACGATACCGACCGAGTAGCCGACATCCTGATATGGCCCTGATCAGACTACTCGCCCCTGCAACGGCAGGAACCTTATTATTCCTAGCGGCGTTCGCCTGCCAACCCGAAAACCTGGACGAAAACGGTGATCGTACCGCTCCGGCATCCACTCCGACGACCGAAGTCTCGCGCGAAATCAGCATACTGGCGCACCGGTTGGTCTTCGCCTACATGTCCGACAAACCATGGGGATTCTTCGGTGCCACTTGCGAAAAATGGATCCGGGAGGATTACCAGTGGGAATCGTCGATGAGCGAACAGCTCGACGACGGTCGAATCAAAGTCACTTACCTTCGAAACCAAGACCGCATAATCGGCCACGAAATCCTTGTCTTCTACGTCGACATCGATACCAAGGAAGTGGAAGGCGACAACAAACCCGAAATCGACACTGGGCGAATGGGCGTCGCCGAAGGCTGCGACCAATGGTGATTTACACGCCTTCGTTAAACTTGATTAGTGTCGATTCAACGAATTCGGCTTAGTAAATTCACTCCGAACAGTCGCGCACCTAAGCAGGAAACCACGATATGCCATTGCGCCCGATCACAGACGTTGCACAAGACCTCGGATTCTCCCCTGCGGATATCGAAACTTACGGCAACGACAAAGCCAAGATTCCGCTTCAAGCCTTTCCGAATCGCGAAAAACCCGGCAAACTCGTCGTGGTCACCGCCATCACTCCGACTCCCGCGGGTGAAGGGAAATCAACAACCGCAGTTGGGCTGACCCAAGGTCTCGCCAAGATCGGCAAAAACGTTGCGCTAACGATCCGACAGCCGTCGCTCGGCCCAGTTTTTGGTCACAAAGGTGGTGGCACCGGTGGTGGCATGTCCACCGTCCAACCCGCCAACGAGATTAACCTGCACTTCACCGGCGATTTCCACGCCATGGAGTCTGCCCACAACCTACTCGCCGCAATGACCGACAACGCCGTCTACCGAGGCGCGATCCCCGGCCTCCAACCCGACGGCATCACGTGGCGACGGGTAACAGACGCTGAAGACCGTGCTCTGCGACAAGTCGTCACAGGCGTCGGCGGACGTCTAAACGCGCCGATGCGTGAAGCGGGTTTTGACATCAACGCCGCGTCTGAGATCATGGCGATTTTGGCGTTGACGAACGGATATGCAGATCTGCGCGAGCGGATAGGCAACATCGTCGTTGGTTGGACGACGGATCGGAAACCAGTCACCGCCCGCGAGATTGGCGGTATCGGCTCGATGATGGCGTTGCTGCGAGATGCTGTGAAACCGAATTTGGCGCAGACCCTCGAAGGGCAGCCTGCGATCGTACACATGGGCCCGTTCGGCAATATCGCACACGGTTGCAGTTCGATCCTCGCCGATATTCTCGCCATCAACACCGCGGATATCACCGTGACGGAAGCTGGTTTCGGCGCCGATCTCGGATTCCAAAAATTCATGGACATCAAGGTACGGCAGGGTGGCCCTGAACCGTCAGCAGCCGTCGTGGTCGCTACAATCCGCGGCCTGAAATGGCACGGCGGAGTTAAGCGCGACGCATTGGAATCGGCGAACGTTGATGCCGTGAAGATGGGTGCAGAGAATCTGGCGAACGCCATTCGAATCGTCAAGATGTACGGACTGCCACCCGTCGTGGCGATCAACAGGTTCCCGTCAGATGCTGCCGAAGAAGTAGCCGTAGCTAAAAGCGTAGCCATCGAAGCAGGCGCCGTCGGAGTTGCCGAAGCGCGTGGATTCGCCGAAGGTGGCACCGGCATGACAGAACTCGCAGAGGCAGTCTGGGATGCCGCCCACTCTGGAGCCGCGAATGTCAACCTGCTCTACGAAGATGACCTCTCGACGATCGACAAGGTCGAAAGAATATCGGACAAGCTGTTCAACGCGGATGGTGTGGAATGGGGTCCGTTGACGAAGACGACGGCGCGCCGGTTCGAGTCGAACGGTTGGGACTTCCCGATCTGTATGGCGAAGACACACCTATCTGTGTCAGCAAACCCGAGGTTGCTGAACGTGCCGCGAGGTCACACGATTCCGATTAGGGAACTGCGCGTTCTCGCCGGAGCCAAGCAGATCGTAACCTTCGCCGGCAACATCATCACCCTGCCCGGACTACCCTCAAACCCCAACGCGTGGGACATTGACCTAAACGACGACACAGGCGAAATCACAGGCATATTGAGCACATGAACCAGTGCTGCCCCTTTCGCTCCCGCGAAGGGGGCGCGAGCGAAGCGAGCGGGGGATGCCCTCACTACACCGTAGCCCAATGCCATTCTGAACATAGCTCCCCCGGTCGTGTCATTCTGAACAGAGCTCCCCCGGTCATGTCATTCTGAACAGAGCTACCTCGTCATGTCATTCTGAACGGAGCGCAGCGGAGTGAAGAATCTCATACGCCATCCCCAGTGCAAAACGTTTTAGATTCCTAGCTACGCTCGGAATGACACTTCACTAAAATCAACGTAATCAGCGGTTCAGACAACTGCAATCCAAGTAACGAGGCAAACCCTATGTCCGACCCCAAAATCACAAAGATGGAAGTAATCGAGTTCGAGTACTTCGTCGAAAACATGGAGGGTTCCGGCAGGATCCAACTCCCCGGATACGCCCCCGGCACAAACATCAGAAACATCGCCCGCATGGTTGTAATCCACACCGACGCTGGCGTCACCGGCGAATACGTCGGCGGTTCCGCCACCGAACACTCCGCCATCGGTCTCTTTGCCAACGCCGTCATTGGCGAGAGCGCCTTCGCCCGCGAACGCATCTACAACGATGCGAAGCAGGCGACTAGGCAACATGCACGGATGGGCATGTCGCAAGTCGACATGGCGCTCTGGGACCTAGCCGGCAAACTGCTGGACCAGCCGATATATCGACTGCTGGGCGAACAACGCAAATCATTCCCCGCCTACGCTTCCACGTACATCGGCGACAACTATCCCGGCGGTCTTAACAGCCCCGAAGCATACGCCGATTTCGCCGAGAAGTGCTTCGAGATGGGTTACAAAGCCTTCAAGATCCACCCTTGGCAAGAAGCACCCATCGAGCAGCACGTCCGACTTGTCGAAGTTGTCGGCGAACGCGTCGGCGACAAGATGGACCTCATGCTGGACCCGTTCTGTGCCATCTTGACATTCGGAGACGCCCTCAAGATCGGCAGAGCCTGCGAAGCCTACAACTACTACTGGTGGGAAGACGTCTTCAAAGACGGCGGCGAATCAGCCTTCGCCCACCGCAAACTCCGTGAACTCATACGCGTCCCCCTCCTCCAGCTCGAACACGTCCGCGGTCTTGAGAAGCACGTCGATTTCATCGTGGCCGATGGCACCGACTTCGTCCGCATCGACCACGACTACGATGGAGGGATCACCGGCGTCATGAAGATCGCTCATGCATCCGAGGGATTCGGCCTCGATGTCGAACCGCACGGACCCGGTCCGAGCCGTAGGCAGACGATGGCGGCCATGCGCAATTCCAACTACTACGAACTCGGCCTTGTCCACCCCAAACTCCAACCCTCATACCCGCCCGTATACCTAGACGGCTACAGCGACATGCTCGACGCCATCGACGAAAACGGTCACATCCACGTAACCGACCTACCCGGCATGGGCGTGACCCACGACTGGGACTTCATCAACAAACACACCGTGGGCAAAACCGTCTACGATTAAAAACGATTTCCTCCCCCTTGATGTCCAAAGGGGAATACATGGGGGTTTAGTAGATGTCCGCACCCAACTGGTACAAAGGCAACATCCACACTCATACCACCGAGTCAGACGGCGATGCCGATCCCGACTTCGTCACGCGTTGGTACCGCGATCACGGCTACGACTTCTTGGTCCTCAGCGACCATAACCACCGCACAATTCTCGAGCACGAAATCGACGACGGCCCGTTGATGATACCGGGTGAAGAGGTTTCGGCCCGCATTGTCGGCGGAACCATTCCGATTCATTTGAACGGGATAGGTATCCGTCACGTGGTCGAGCCGACCAACCTGGACGATGTCGTCGCGACCCTCCAGGCCAACGTCAACGCCATCATCAACGCTGGAGGCATCGCCCAGCTCAATCATCCGAACTACGAATGGGCATTCAACCACGAACACATCAAACAAGTCGAGGGAGCGAGCCTGATGGAGATCCACAACGCTCATTCCGCCGTAAACGGCTACGGCGCGCCTGGAAAACCGAGTGTCGAGGAGATGTGGGATCTGGTACTGTCAGACGGACGTGTGATCTTCGGCACCGCCACCGATGACTCCCACAACTATCACGACTACACACCCGACGCCTCCAACCCCGGTAGGGGATGGGTCGTCGTCAACGCTACGGAACTTGCCGTCGATGCCATCGTCGACGGTCTCGCCAACGGCAATTTCTACTCGTCGAACGGCGTGAATCTCACTGACCTAACCATCACCGAAGATTCCATCGAACTCGAAATCGAACCCAATCGTTCCATGATCTTTGTCACAACGTTCTCCGGCCGCGATGGCAAAACGCTTACAGAAGTCGAAGGCCACTCCGCTAAGTACCAAATCAACGGCGACGAAGGTTACATCCGTGCCACCGTCCGCTCCTCTGGTGGCACCCGCGCTTGGGCACAGCCAGTCTTTACGCATCATTATTAGTCCCCTTCGCGAGGCGAAGCGACGCTCGCAGGGGGCGGCGCGGTCTGTCCCGTCATTCCAGCGAAAGCCGGCCGCTTGCGGGACGGAACGTCCATCCAGACAGACGGGCAAAAGTGGTAAAATCCGACGTAGACTAGCAGCTAGGAGAGCGTTAATGGCAACCGTCGAAGAACGTCTGAGCCGCATAGAGGGCGGTTATGAACACTTGGCGACGAAGGCGGACCTCTACCAGCTCGAAAACCGCATGATCCGATGGTTGGGTGGGATGGTGATCGCGTTGGGTGTATTGGCGATTTCCGTTGCCGGACTATTCGTGCAATCCCTTTTGGGCTGAACCGCAATTCAATCCTTCACCACCTCTACTTGCTCTCCGAAGTAACCTGCGACCGAGTAATAAGTTCTCGAATCACCTATCGGATGCGCGTCCAAAATCTTAGTAACTTCGTCACGTTCCTCTTGCGTCAGTTGCCAGCTCGAAGCGTTGGCGTTCTGCGCTATCTGCTCGGGCGAACTAGCGCCGGCTATGACCGTGCCTACGATTGGATCGGCCAGCAACCAAGCGAACGCCAATTCCAACAACGTCTTCCCACGCTCGGACGCCCAATCTTGCAATGCCGCTATCGCCCGCAAATTCTTCTCCGTAATCCAACGCTCCGATTGATTCGCATCTAGCGCCAACCGAGTTCCCTCCGGCGCCACCCCACTTACATCCACCTTGCCCGTGAGGAACCCCGCCGCCAACGGCAGATAGGGCATGACACCGACACCGTGGGCTCTACAAGCCGGTAGCATCTCCGCCTCCCCTCCGCGATATAGCATCGAATACTCGAACTGCGACGAGATAATCCCCGTCATCCCGTTCGCCTTGCAAGTCCAGATCGCATCTACCATCCGCCAGGCCTCGAAGTTGCAAACCCCGATATACAAAGCCTTCCCATGCCGCACGATGTCGTCCATCGCTCGCAACGTCTCCTCCAATGGCACCCGTGTATCCGGACGGTGGATCATGTAGAGGTCAATATAGTCGATCCGCAGACGCCTCAAACTGCCCTCAATCGAATCCATCACAAACTTCCGACCACCCCCAAACAGATTCGGACCATGATTCCGCTTCGACCCGAACTTCGTGCCGATCAACATCTCGTGCCGCCGACCCTCCAATGCCCGCCCGATGTACTCCTCCGAAAGCCCCTGCGCGTAAACATTCGACGTATCAACGAAGTTGATGCCGTGATCGATCGCCGCATGAACGATCGCCCTCGACTCCCTATAATCCCTACGCCCAAGTTCGCCGAAACTGTTCGCGCCAAGTCCAGTTTCGGAGACCTCCAAACCAGAATTTCCCAAATGGCGGTAACGCATGGAGAAATGATACAGCCCAGCTTCACTTCATTACCACGTAGGTGGGAATCCGCCCGTACTCTTCACGAAGCGAACGCAGGGGGCGCATGGGACCGGCAAAGCGCGTCAAACCACGTTACTCCCCTCCCCTCCCTAAATTAGTCAGCGTGAACACCACACCACTATGGCACTCGCTCCATCACCGCCGAAACCACACTGCTCTTGTCCCGCTTCTTCAGCAACAGCCCCGAGTTCTGGATGGGATTGCGGGCGCAGCACGATCGCGAAACGCGCTGAAGACGAGATGGCTAAGCGACTGGATGCTGTGGTGCCTTGGAGTTCCGTTTCCCCGCGGCCTATACACTTCGGTAGGCCAATTGCGTAGCAACCGATGTGAAGCGCTGTGCCCGGTCCTGTTGCGTCCCAACTCGGTCGATCAACGACTGGTGGACGAAGGGCGAACCTGATGCGCCCAACAGGTTGCCATCGACTCAACTCAATAAACGAGGCATGCCTGTGGAAGGCAACACTCATTCGGAAACGAGTTGCCTTACACGCAGTTTTCGCCCCAGTGGCAATGCGCCACTGGCGTACATACTTCGTACTCGAAAATTTTGCAGACCCATATCCATTCACTGCCTTCTCCAGATGCAACATAAAATGACGATCGAAGTTCACCAATTGGCAGATAAGCGGACTTGCCGATACTCAAGGAACGGGACGGGAAAAAAACTGTCAATCAGCCCCGATTCGCACTGGCGAACGCCATCACGCGAAGTCAAACGAAGCGGATTGAGAGTGGGAACTATCGTTATCGCGACGTTTTTGCTTTCGGTTTTCGGTTGCATGGATGACAGGTCTGAGAACCTAGGTGATGTCGCGACCCAATCGGAAAATATCGACTTTGTCGTCGTAGAACCAACACATGAAGAGCGATCGGAATACACAGGAAGCCTAAAGGAAGGAGGCGTGTTTCGATTCGGATCTGGAAACCGAATTGTCTTAGATCCTGCCGTCGGCGATAATTTCAATGGTCAATACGTCACCTCTCATTGGGTGGTAGGGGAGATCTATTCGGGATTGATGAGGATCGATGAAGAGTCAGGCAACTTGATTCAGCCAAACTTGGCCGAAATGTACGAAGTGGATGCTTCTGGTCGGATCTACGAGTTTACGCTTAGACCTAACTTGAAATTCAGCGACGGAAGTCCGGTAACCGCCTCAGATTTCAAATGGAGCTGGGAGCGAGCGCTTAAGCCGCAAACCGGCTCGGTACGCGCATCTGATGTGCTAGGACTAATCGACGGAGCAAACGAAGTTCTCAGCGGATCTGCGACCGAAATTGAAGGAGTGGTGGTGATTGACGAACGAGTGTTACGCGTCACGTTGGCAGACCCGCGTCCAGACTTCTTGGCTTTACTAGCAGATCCTGTCGCCGTCGTGTTGAAGCGAGAAAATGTCGAGAAATGGGGTATTGATTGGGCAACGGTGGTTAGAAAAGGCATACCTCCGAACGTGCGAGTTCAACATGTAATGCCGGTGGGGACCGGACCGTTCAAGATGGATTCAGCCGACTTTGGACACCGGCCTTTGGTGTTGCGTCGAAACGACTACTACCATGATGGTCTTCCGAACCTTGACGGCCTCGAAATCATTATCGACTTCGGTCGAGCCGGACCTCAACAGCTAGTCTCCCAACAAACAGCGGCGTTCGAAAACCGAATGATTGACATGATGTTCCCCAAACCTGTCGGGATTGACTACCAAGAAATCACCGTGAACCGCGCTCCAAGTACATCATTTCTGATTTTCAATAGTGATGTCCCTCCATTTGACGATGTTCATTTCAGGCGCTCTTTGGCAATGGCATCCGACACGTACGCACACGGTGTCCTCCCTCTCGGTTTTCCAGGATTCAACGAACAATTGCAACCGATTGAGTACGACCCGGACATGGCCCGCGAGGAATTTTCGCGCTCGCGTTACGCGGATCAGCCGTTAAACATCCGCTTCAATCCCTCCGTTTGGGGTTTCTTGGAACGAGAGTTTCGGGCAATAAGCGAAGGATGGTCTGAAGTCCTAGGCATCGAGGCGACGTATCAACCACTGGATGTCAGATCATTTGCGAACGCGCTAGATGGCGGCGAATTGCAGATCATGGGATTCCAGTTGACCGCGGCATACCCGGACCCCAACGCGATATTCGGCATATTCAACGACCCGTTCAAAACCGGAGCCAAATCGTTTGAAGCGAGTTGGGTTGCCGGAAAACTCCGAGAAGCGAACATCGAATCAGATACAGCAAAACGGTTGGAGCGGTATGCCGAAATCGAACAATTCCTCATCGATCAAGCACTAGTGATTCCAATCGAGTGGGGTAGGCCAACCAGGACCTATTCCGCCCAGACCTGGGTCAACGACTTCAAATGGCCCCAATACGGCGGTTCCAAGTTCAAAGATGTCTGGTTCGACGAGACAGCGCCCGAACGCGAGCTGCCGTGACGCACCACTCTCGCATCACCCCGGCAAATCCAAATCAGTGTTTGGCGTCTCCGTCCAGTCCTCCTTCGACCGCCCGTCGTAGTCGAACCGAATCTGCCCACCCTTGATCGTCACCTGATTGATCAACCTGCCCGGTGCCGGCATGATGCGGTAGCCCGTAGGCCCGCTGTCGCTCAATCCGCAAGGGCGTTCGACGTACTCCAAAACCGTCACATCACCCGTCGCACCCGGAGTCAGCGTGCCGAGTTCCGGATGCCCAATCTGCTTCGCAGGAGCCCAAGTCGACTTCTCCACCACGTCGTACATCGACATCCCTATAGCGAGGAACTTGCTCATCACTTCCGTCTGAGTTGCACGCGACGTGTGCAGGCTCATTCGGTGCAGGTCGGTCGATATGGTGTCGGGCGGGAATCCTTGTTCGATCGCAGGCACCGCCATCGAGAAGGAAAAGCTGTTGTTGCCGTGTCCGACATCCATGATGATGCCTTTTTCGCGTGCTTCCCAATAGTGGGGCTTAACTTTGCCGTCGTTGCCTATCATAGGTTTGCCGTACCCGTAGCAGTGCGTCACACCATCGCCAGGATTCATGTGCTCAAGCATCATCTCGCCAAATGGCCGAGACGCGCGCGCGTTCTGGTCTACTAAGCAGAACACACCCGCTTCGGCCGCGGCCGCTACGCCGCGATCCACCGACTCCCAACCCACGCCACCGAAATGGGCCACCTTGACGCCGACGATTGTGTCAGAGCGTTGGCGAATCTTTGCCGCGGTCAGTTCCACATCCATATCATCGACGTCCTGCTCGCCATCGCCACACATGCCGTGACCGACGATGTTCAGCAGGGCGAAAACCCGCGGTCCAGCCTTCCTAATGACCGTCTCGTTGAAATGGTCGAACGTCCGCCAACCCGAACCGCCACAGTCGACCATCGTCGTCACGCCATAAGGGAAGCAAAGTTCGTCCGGGAACATCGCACCCCCATACAAGTAGCAGTGAGCGTGGAGGTCGATCAGCCCGGGGGTGACGTAGCAGTCCGAGGCATCTACGACCTTCCTACCTTGCGATTCCGGGATATCTGCTTGTACCGCCGCAATCGACGATGCAGAGATGCCAACATCCCGCTTCTCATCGATCCCGTTCTTGGGGTCGATTACGTGTCCGCCCTTGATGAGAATGTCGTACATGGTTTTACCGCCTTTCAGCACTTTGCGTCATTCCGGCGAAAGCCGGCGCTTCAGCGGATGGCACATCCATCCAGAGACCAAGAAACCAACCGTCTTATTTATCTGATCTGTCGCAACCTCGGATCAGTCTTATCACGCACCCAGTCACCAATGAAGTTGAAGGACATGACCACTAGGAAGATGCAGAAGCCGGGGAAGATCGATACCCACCACGCAGTGTCGAGGAACTCACGTCCGTCGCTGATCATGTTGCCCCACGAAGGGTAGCGTGACGGGACACCGATGCCTAGGTAGCTCAAAGACGCTTCCGTCAAGATCAGTCCGCCGATCCGAAGGCTGGCAAGGACCATAAGCAGATTGATGACGCCAGGGAGGATGTGACGATACATGATGCGGAAATCGCTGGCACCCGCAACGCGTGCCGATGCAACGTAGTCCCTCGTCTTGAGAGTCAACACCTCGGCGCGAATGTTCCTCACCAATCCCACCCAAGTTGCCATTACTAACAGACCGATCAACACCATCAAACCCGTGCCGATCGTAATCGCCACCACCAGCGCCACCAGCAGGAAGGGCAGACCGTTCCAGACATCGACGAACCTCGTCATTACCTCGTCGAACCACCCGCCAAACCACCCGGAAGCGATCCCCGCCCATAGTCCCATCGTCATCCCAATCGCAGCAGCCGCAAACGCAACAGTGATCGACACCCTAGTCCCATGCACCAGACGTGAGTAGATATCGCGTCCGTGTTGGTCGGCGCCTAGCAGATACCGACTGTCGAGGTATTCGTTGTTTTCGTAATACTCGTCATTCCAGAACGGCGGCGCGAAACTTCCTCGCAGATTCTGATGGTTCGGATCGTCCGTCGCGAATTGGTTCGTGAAAATCGTCGCGAGACCAAACATAACGATGATGAATCCCGGGATAACCGGCCAACGCCGCAAGAATTCCCACGCTATCAGAGGCGAGCGTACGACCAATTCCACCGGGTTGATCGGTTTGTCTTGTATGGTCTCGACGGTCGCCATCAATCAAGCCTGATCCGTGGATCGATCACTACGTAAAGTAGATCCGAAACGAAACTCATCGCCAGATACAAAATCGTGAATAGCATGATGATGCCGGTAAGCAGAGTAAAATCGTTGTCGTTCACCGCCGCAACCGCGACCTGTCCTACTCCAGGCCACACGAAAACGTTCTCGACCAACACCGCGCCGTCCATGAATCCGGCGAGGAGCAGCGCAGAAACCGTTAAAGGCTGAATCAACGCGTTGCGGAACGCGTGCTTGGCCACTACGCGACCGTATCCCAAGCCCTTGGCACGGGCCAGTTTGATGTACTCCGAATCCAGCACCTCCAACATGGCAGACCTCGTGATACGCAGATAACCCGCGATCGGCCCCCAGGCGAGCACAAGCACCGGCATGATCCAATACTGGAATTGACCGAAGAAACTCGCGTCCGTCCGTCCATAAAACGTTGGTACGGGCAACCATCCCAGATAGACCGCAAAGACCCAAATCCCGACGATTCCGACCCAAAACGCTGGAACGGACTGACCTGAAAGTGCAAACGCCCTAAGAAAATAGTCCAAGATTGAAGCCCGACGCATTGCCGAGAGAATGCCTAGGGGGATACCCACAAACGTACCGACGATCCACGCAGCGACCGCGAGCTGCATCGTAGCCGGCCAGCGTTCTCGCAAGATGTCGGTCACTTTTCGGTTGGTGCCGACGCTCCGCCCAAGATCGGCACGAAGGATATTGCCCAACCATGTTGCGTACTGCAGGACTATCGGCTTGTCTAGGCCCCACTTCGCGCGCAACGCGGCGATCTGCTCGGGGCCTATGGCGTACCCTTCGGCGCGGATGAATACGTTGATGGGATCGTCCTTGCGGTGCGCCAATGCGAAGACAACGATGGTGGCGCCCAGCAATGAGATCACCATCGTCAAGATACGTCTTGCGAGAAACCGATACATTCGTTTTCACATCATCCAGCGAGTGCGCGGCAGTTCTAGTTTCAATCAAATCATTTGAGCCACGCGTTCACCCCCGGGCAATGATGAGTGGCGCGACCCCAAAGGGTCGCGCCACTCAACTCCTCGGAATTTGAGCCTTCAGCTCGATTGCGGAGAAGCGATCACTGCACGGTGATTATGAACTCTGGATGATGCAGAGCGGATTCACGCACCGCCTGCGGCATGTCCCAAGATGCGATCTTCTTGGGGTTAACCAATGCCACGTTCGGGCGTGCCACTGTTCCTATGGCTGGGTTCCACTTGTGGAGGAAGTCTGCCATCTGGTTACGGATAGCGATCCGTCCCGCCTTGTCCTGCGTCTGATTCATCTCCGTGCCCCACTCGCAGAGTTCCTGAATCTCGATTCCGATGTTGAACCCTGGTCGGCCACCTGAACACTCGGAGTTGCTCACCACCGGCCAGTCCCACGGAGCGTGAGGAGCCTCGGCACCTGCGGAGTGGATCCACGGAGCCGTCGCGGTTCGTCCGATAAGACTCGGACGATAGGTCTGGTACTGCGCCTTCCAATCCTGCATGTCGATGCCTAGTTCTCGCCACATACCGACGACGGCGGTGCCGATCTCTTCGTCGCCTCTTCCTATTCGGATGAAGAACGGCATCTCGAAGCGGATACCGTTATCGTTCTTCGGGTAACCTGCCTCATCCAGCATTTGTCCCGCGAGTTCGAAGTCGTACGCGACGTTCCACTTGTCTTGCCAGTTCACGTTGTTGATGTCGTGACCGTAAACGTAGTTCGGCCACGCCGCGTTCGAGAACAGGACCTCGGCGATGAGCGAACGGTCGATCGCGAACGACAGTGCTTGACGCACATGCGCCGCTCGCGTCATGCTCGTAAAGCCTTCCGGCGGGTTGCCGAAACTGTCACGTCGCGGGTCGCCGATCCACGGGATGTGGTGGCGCACCGTAGCATGCAACTCGATCGGTGTCTCAACGTCATCGGGATCCGGCGTGTAGATCGTGTCCTGCCAGTAGTTGCCGGAGAACGAGATCGAGTGGAACGAACCCGCACCGGCTCCGATGATCTCGAAGCCTTCCTGCGTCAACGTCGGGTAGTTCCGCAAGTCCACCGCTGCAACGTCCAAGCTACCCGTTCTCAGTCCAGCTTCGGCGACCGCGTCCTCAGGGGTTGGCTCGTAGATGATCTTGTCGACTGCTGGAGTCTTACGGTGATGGTTTTGGACCGCCTTTATCTGCAGCGTCGCATCATACGCATACTCTTCCACCATGTATGGGCCAGTGCCGACCACGTGCTCGCGCACCCAGTCCTCGCCCATCGTGTCAAAAGCATTCTTGCTCGTGATGCTCAATCCAAGGCCCGCTTGACCAAACATAAACGTCTGCCAGCGGACGTCATACTCCTGCAACGGAACTCGCACGGTCATGTCGTCGACCTTCGTCAACGCTTGGTTGCCGATGAACGAGACCCAGTTCGAGCCGCCGTCCGTCGCCGACTCGGGGTTGTAGCCCGGGTTGCCTCTGTTGTAGGCCCACACAACGTCATCCGCACTCAGGTTCCCGAAATCGCCCCACTGGTTGTGGAACGGTACGTTCGGCTTGATGTTGAAGATGAGAGCCTGACCGCCGATCGCATCTTCGTCATCCACCAGCTCCCAACCGGTTATCACCTGGTTAACCGCGTTGCCGCTCTCGTCGGTCAAGAAAAACTTCTCGGTCACGCTTTGTCCGAGGAACATCCCACCTGTGGGGTCGCCCGGAATACCGCTGCCGCGGAGCTCAAGCCCCGTCCGAATCACGACAGTGTCGGAACCAGTAATTGGGTCCGGCGGTTCGCTGATAGTAGGCGCAGCCATCGGAATCGGAAGTCCGTAGAACGTCTCAGGAGCCGGAGTCGGGGAAGCGATAACGATCTTTTCAACCTCCTTAACGACTTCCTTCTCCACTTCTTTCACCACTTCCTTCTCAACCTCTTTGACGACTTCGACTTGCACCTCTTTTACGATTTCGACCGGGACTTCCCTTTCGACTTCCCTCACGACCTCGCGTTCAACCACGACAGTTTCGACGACCGTCTGTCCTTCGACGACGCGTTCACGTTCGATCACCACCGTCTCGACCACCACCACTTCGACCTCGCGCTCGACCGGCACCTCGACGGTCTGGATGACCGTCTCCCCGGCGACCTGCACCTCTTTCTCGACCACAACGGTTTCGACGACACGCACTTCGACTTGGCGTTCCACCGGTACTTCAACCGTTTGAATGACGGTTTCACCAGCGCAAGCGAACAATGCCATCGCCGCGGTTGCCGCGGCGATCGGTACGATCGCCAACCTGAATATCTTGCTTCGTAACATGGTTTCCTCCCGCGTATCTTTAAGCGCTTGACATCAGACCCCCGCCTGAACGCCAGAGGTTGCCCAAAGCCAAAGCTAAACGACACAAGAATGTTATCGCATAAAAGCAACCCGCGCACAACCATCTCCCTTTTGCCCCTAGCTCATGCCATTCCGCCCCCACCCCCGCCATTCCGCCCCCGACCACGCCATTCCATCCCTCACCCATGCCATTCCGTCCGGCCCATGCCATTCCGCCCCCCGCCCATGTCATTCCGAGCGTAGCGAGGAATCTCACCGCCCCTTTCGCGTAGCCCAAAAGACCGACAACAAGGACGCGAACCAGCGTAGCGAAGTTCGCAGAGGATGCCCGTGCCGCATTGGGCATCACCACATAAGCGCAATACCCGAGTCAAATCTCCCGTCTCCTGACTAGCTTCGCCGCAAACATCAAAGACGGTACGTTGCAGGCGACAACGGCACCGAAAAATCCAGCCCCTGATATGTCTCGATTGAGTACGAACAGGTCAGTGTGCTCAAAAAACGCACCGGCAATAGTTAGCGCGATCCATGAACCGACGAGCCCCGCCAATGCCGACATCACCACGAGAGATAACGACTGTCTTACAGTCTCCGCGATGCCGTACCATCCCACACGCGATGCTACCGCGCCACACGCCGCGACAAACGCGAGCCGAGAAACGCCGATCCAAAACTCCGAACTGTCCGCGGTTGAGAACAGCATCGCGATCACAAGAGCGCCGAAAAATGCACCGATCGCAGCGCAAACGAGGCCAGCAATCGAACGGACCGCCAATTGCAGAACAGCTTCACTCATGCAGTGGGATTCACAAAGTCGCCGTCATTCCCGCGGAGGCAGGAATCCAAGGAGGCGAAAGATAGGCAAGTAAGCGTCAGTTGCACTGGATCCCCGCCTGCGCGGGAATGACGGATCATCCGAAACTATCTTTCAATGCGCCGCCGTATAATGCGCCGCCAACAAGTCCTCACCGAAGTCGTGCGTGTAGTCGCGCAAGACTGAGTGGATGTGGTTGGCACCGTTTTGCGTGTTGTCGTACTCGATGACGAATCGGTCATGGCGGATGTTGTAGTAGTGCCCCTGCCAACGCTCCAACGGACCCGCCCACGCGAAGTGGACGCTGTCCCATCCCTCGCGTTCCAGCTGGTTCCAGTAGTTCATCGCCATCTCATCTGCCGCCCGGAACACGTAATGACGAATCAGTTTCACCACCGCCTCGCGCTGCCCATCGTACAGATCGCCGATCGTAATACCTTGCGGAGTCGTCCCAGGATCGACGACTCGAACCGTCGTAGTCAGAATGTCGGCTGGCGCAATCGGATCGACAATCGCGACCGACTTCTGGTCGTCTGTCATGCCAGTCACCAGCGACCGCGCCCAATCCTCCTCCTCGGCCAAAGTCCTCATTCCCTTCTGCTCGCCGTGCTTGACCTCCGCAGGGTTTGAACCGAAGAAGAGCGGATGGATCGAAACTTCGGTGTTGCCAACAACGGACGCGACGATGCCGATGTGGTGCCCGCCGACACGCCAACCCCAAGGACCTTCGCTGCCCGGTTCGCCGAAAACGCTAAACCAATACCGCTCCTCCAATCGCTGCCAAGTCGAAACGTTGTTCGTCATCTCCTCGTATTCGCCGAGGATCGTCTCAAGCCGAATGATCTGCCGCGCCATCTGATAACCGCTCGCGCTGTACCCGGTTTCCATCATCTTGAACGCCAGATCGATCTGATCTCCGCTCATCTCAGAAATCAACAAACCGTTACGGTCAACCGGCGTGTAGTGCCAGTCGTAACGCTCATCCCCTTCAAACGGGAACGTAGCCTTGGCCAGTTCCGCCTTGCCTAGTGACTCCAAGAACGCAGACGCCGCATCTGCCATTCGTTTGATCGTGTCCGGCGCCTTCGAAGGCACAACCGCCGCATGACCGTTTGAGTAATCTGACATAGTAAGACGCTCCGTTCACTACATGCGTCAATTCCGATTGAACGTGATGATACCGCATCCTACCGCCCCTTTCGTAAGACGAAAGGGGCGCGCATGAGCGAAGCGAGTGCGCGGGGTATGCTCGGGGCGGAAGGGACGGGTTTCCCCCGCTCGCGGGGGAAATGTCCGAAGGACAAAGGGGGTGCGAAGCGAAGCACACGATCTGAATCCCTTGCTGTTGCCATAAACCACTAAGTGCGCCAGTTGTGAAACTATCCCGTTAACCGGGTAAATATCCGCAGAACAAAGGGGCGCACATCAAGCCCGACACGGCGAATAAGCATCAAAGCTAATCACAAAGATCAGCGTAATCAGCGGTTCAAGCAACATCAAGTGCTAATCTTGCGCATGTGAAACTTCAACACCGCTCCCACACCACGGAGGCCCAAACCAGATGATCAAACTCAGCCTGCAATCCCTCTGTTACCGCGACACCTTTAACGCAGGTGAAATCGATCTTTTCGGCATGATCGATAAAGCCAAAGAGTATCGACTAGATGGCATCGACATCCACTTCGCGCATTTCGCATCGACCAACCACGACTACCTCGAAGAGGTCCGAATGGCGACCCTGAAGGCCGGCCTGCACGTCTGCTACATCGGTGTCTCCAACAACTTCGGCATGACCGGCGACGAGCAACGGGACCAGATCGACAACATGAAGAAGTGGATCGATGTCGCCGACGCGATGGGTATACAGATGGTCAGATCATTCGGCGGATGGGTGCCAGAAGGCGAGACCGAAGATACCGTCTGGCCCCGCATCGTATCCGCCACCAAAGAAGTCGCAGAATACGGCGCATCGAAAGGCGTAGTTGTCGGACTCCACAACCACAACCACGGATGCGCGCCAGCCACCGGCGAACAAGTGCTCAAAATCCTCGACGAAGTCGACAACCCGTACTACTCGCACATCCTCGACACTGGTCAATACCGCGGCTCTCCCGGCGCATCATTAGGCGAACGCGGTGTCGAAGACGTCGAACACAACTTCTACGGCTCCATCGAAGCCTCGGCCCCCAAGGCAGTCCACGTCCGCGCCAAAATCTACCGCATCGCCTCCGGTTCAGAAGCATGGCTAGACTACGACCGCATCATGAAGATCATCAAATCCGTAGGCTTCAACGGCTGGATGTCTGTAGTCTTCGAAGGCCAAGACGAACTTGACGAACCCACCGCCGTCCCACTCGCGGCAGCGTTCCTGCGGCGGAAGCTGAACGAGTATGGGCTGTAGGGCAGGAAAATCGATTAGATCGTTTCAGAAATGTCCTCACTACGTAAAACCTTGCTTCTCTGGATCGGTGTAGCTGTGCTGTCTCTCGCGTTTGCCTCGGTGTTCGGAAGTATGGCTTGTGCAAACGAAAAGTTGATCGTCCATACCGTGGAAGTCCCTATCGAACGAGAAACCCTCGTCGAGATTCCAGTTTTGCAGACCGTCGTAGTCGAGAAAGCCGTGATCGTCGAAGTACCAGCTCCCCAGACCGTCCAGGTCCCAGTCCCGCAGACTGTTGTCGTAGAGAAAGAGGTTATCGTCGAGTTGCCAGTGCCTCAGACCGTTGTAGTTGAGAAACTAGTCGAACTCGCAGTCGAAGTACCAATACCTCAGACCGTTGTCGTGGAACGAGAGAAACAGATCCTCGTTAAGGTGCCAGTACCGGAGACCGTCGTTGTAGAACGGGAAGTCGAAGTTGTCGTGGAAGTAGAAGTGACAACGACAGTCGAGGTCATCGTCGAAAAAGAGGTGACCGTGATAGTAGAAGTTGACCAAGATGGAACATCTATCGGCACCAGTGCACCGATGAGATGGTGGGAACCACGCATCGCCTTCAACTCCGATCTCGACGGCGACGACGAGATTTACGTGACGAATGCCGAAGGGTCTCAATGGGTTCAGTTGACCGACAACAATGCGGCAGATCGAAATCCCTCATGGTCGCCAGACGGCAACCGAATCGCATTCGAATCCGACGCGCAAGGCTGTTTCGCTATCTACGTGATGAACTTCGACGGCACCGATGTCGTTGCACTAACAGACAGCACAACGGATGATTTCGATGCCGACTGGTCGCCCGACGGCGAGAGAATCGCCTTCAGATCCAATCGCGACGGCGACGATGAGATCTACGTCATGAACGCCGACGGCTCGAACGTCGTTCAGTTGACGGACAATTGGTATTCAGAATGGGACCCCAACTGGTCTCCAGACGGTACTAAAATTGCCTTCACTTCCGAGCGATTCGGCAATTACGAACTGTACGTTATGAACGACGACGGATCAGAGATCATTCAATTGACGGATGATCAAGGGCATATCCGCAACCCCGCGTGGTCTTCAGACGGCACTAAAATTGCCTTCGCGTCTGATTGGGACGGTGACTTCGATATCTACGTGATGGATGCCGATGGCTCGAACGTAGTGCAGTTAACCCACAATGATTTCAGCCAAGATGGAAACCACGAACTCGCTTGGTCTCTCGATGGCGAGCAAATCGCGTTCGTCTCTGATCAAGACGGCGACCATGACATCTACGTCATAGATGCCGATGGACTGGGTGAGATCAAGCTAACTGACAACACATCCGAAGAATCTGCTATCTCGTGGTCAAACCCTTAAATCTGTTTGTCACAGCACTCACGCATCATTCACATCTCCCGGCTGTAGCCCCGACGCCAGCGTGAATCCCTCATCAACCCACCCCGTCACTCCACCGATCATCTCCTTCACCGGTCTTCCCAACCTCGCCAATCGAACCGCCGCCTTATTCGCACCGTTGCAATGCGGACCAGCGCAGTAGACGACAAACAACGTACTCTCATCCCAAGCCGTCAAGTTCCGCTCGACGATTCTGGCGTGCGGCAAGTTGATCGCACCTGGAACATGCCCCGCCTCGTACAACTCCGGACTCCGAACATCCAACACCACAAAATCATCTTCCCCTCGTGACAACGCGTCATGAACATCCCAGCAGTCAGTCTCGAACATGAGCCGACGCTCGAAATGAGCCAGCGCATCCTCAGACGAAGCCGCCGGCACAGCAGTTACGTTATTCGACATCAATGATGTACTCCTCAAATGGCGATGATCGACACGACGTTGCTTGGTTGTAGAGAGGGTGATTCTACTCGCCCCGAAGCACTGATCGCCACTTCGTACGAGCCGTTATACCTCGATCCCTCGGTAATCTATATCTCCATCCGAAACCATATCGAGGGTGATACGGGCCTTGCTGACAAGCCCAGTTCCGACTAACGGCGTTGATCCGATCTGGACTACGAATACTCGATGCCATCTGGTTGCAAGAAATACCTCACCAACGTACAAAGGCACTTGCACAGTCTTGTTATCCGCTAGCGTCAAAACGTCGTAGTGCGAAAACTTGAGACCCAAATTATCGATTTCTGATTCCGGTAACGCGACCCAACCAGTGAAACCCGTATCTAACGTCCCCGAAAAACTCTCAACCTCACCACCAGAACCGACTATGTCGAAACCCACTTTCGGACATAAAAGCCCGTTTTGCAGCTCGACTACACCGATTTTCACGCCTCAGACACGCTCCGCATTCCGCCACCTATCGCGTGAACCCAAATTCGAGGATGAACAACTACCAGCACTTCAGCATCAGGTAATCGCGACTTCAAACTTTCAACTACATCCCATTCGCTATCTCCCACCTCATACTCCCCAGTATGCGAGTCGATCGCGATGAAACGTCCTTCATCGTCGTCCGTCAGCAAAGGCTTGATGCGGTCCTTGTAAAACTGCATCCCGCGGCGTGAAGTTTCTTCAATCTGTTCGCGTGTCCGTGTCGTGGTCATTCCGAAATCTCTAAACTGAAGGCGCTGTTCACCTATTCTGTATGGTAATCCAACGATCGACGCCCAAAGCGTAGCGATACATAGATCCCGTCACTCTCCCCGAAACATCGGCCGCCGCTTCGTTTTGAATGCTTCCACACCCTCGCGGAAATCCGCGGAATCGAAGACCCGGAACTGCAAGTTGAAATCCTCTTCACTCAACTGCTCGGTGTCAGGTTGCACAGACAGCCTACGCATCATGATCTTGTGATCACGCGCGGCTAGTGGCGCACCACTCGCGATTTGAGATGCGAGCTTGTAAATCTGAGCGTCTAAATCTTCATTCGCAACTATCGCCGTTACTAGACCGAATCTCACCGCATCATAGATGTCGACTATCCGCCCCGAGAGCAAGAGATACTTAACCGCCGGTAACCCAGCGACTGCTATCATCCGACGCAACTCGTCCCAACCTGCCGTCAACCCCAACCGAGCAACCGGAACCCCAAACTTAGACTCGGGGGTCGCGATCCTGATATCCGTCGCCGCGGCCAGCTCCAACCCTCCTCCAACACAGAATCCTTGGATCGCCGAAATAGTAGGGCAGCGCAACCGCTCAACTCGATCCAAAGCCGACTCGAACGCTTTAGCGTACCTTGCTGCAGACACCGAGTCGTACCGATGCTCATCAAAATCCTTGATGTCCGCCCCCGCCGAAAAAGCTTCGCCGCCCGCACCCCTAAAAACTACACAGCGGACCGACGAGTCGACATCAAGTGATTCCATGATCTGCCCCAGCGATTGCCACATCTCGTACGAAATCGCATTCCGTCGATCCGGACGATTAAACACGATCGTAGCAATCGAATCCGAGCGGTCTACAAGTATCACTTCACTCATACCTTGCCTTCACCCAGAATCATACATAAGCCCCTTTCGTCCAGACGAAAGGAAACCTTTGGGGCCCGCCCCTTTCGCGTAGCCCAAAACAACCGACAACAAGGACGCGAACCAGCGTAGCGCAGTTCGCAGGGGATGCCCGATCGGATTCTAAACCCCCTTCAATTCCCCTTGGGAAAGGGGGAGGTTTTTGTTTCTCCCTTGGGCATACGCATGATGCAAAAATCAAGTCGTGTCGACATTGGAGTGGATCATGTTGCCTGACAGGCCGCTCTCGGTCATGTCATTCTGAACGGAGCGGAGTGAAGAATCTCATACGGCATCCCCAAGACGGCTTTGTGAGATTCCTCGCTACGCTCGGAATGACATCCTGCCGGTCGCATAATTTCGCATCACGCGTGGCATCAAGGGGGAAGGTTTTGCAAAGGTCTCGCCCGAAAGGGGTGCGTACGAGCGTAGCGGGTGGGGTATGCCCGGGGTTGGCAGGGCATCAAATCCCATCGCCCACCCCGGGCTTGAACGGTTCTCCGCTACCAGTGGTTCAATCGCTCTGCTACTGCGCTTTCGAGACGTTCAAGATCTCGAGCAGGAAGCCAGCCCACAAGCTGTACGGCGCGACGTACGGGTTGCTGTTCGTCGCAAATCCGCGCCAGTAGGTGTTGTTAAACGTAACCACGTGACGCTCCTCGGCCAGCGTAATCTCGATCACGTCGTCCAAGAAGATGTCCAACGCACGGTTGGCGAGATCCATGTACTGCGGGTCGTCCGTCGAAGGCAGAACCGAATCCATCTCGTCGATGATGGCATCGAACTCAGGGTTGTTGTACTGGCTGTTCGCCCAGATATAGGAGTTCTGTTCGCCTTGCGTCGGCGAGTTGAACTTGCTGTGGTAGTGCTGCATCGTGCTATGCGGCTCGCGCGAGCTACCGCAGTGGACCAAAATCCACATGTCAGCCAAACCGGTCCGGACCTCGGCCCAGAGCGGAGCCGTGTCAGGATCGTAGAGCACGAAAGTCACGTCGAAACCAGCATCTTGCAGCTGCTTCTCAACGACCGGGCCCATAGGCCTCAACCGGCCCGGAGCATGCAGGTCCATGCTTAGAACCTCGCCGTCCTTCTCCCAGTAGCCGCCGCCTCCCATGGTGTAGCCAGCCTCAGCCATGTACTGCTCAACCTCGGCCTGACCTTGCCCTTCCCAGTTGTACTTCGCAATGATGTCAGCCTGTGCATCTTCGTAAGCTTTCAATCCGCCGTACGTCGAATACGGAACTGCGCGCGTGACCGTCGAGTTCTCATAAGCCAACGCCACGATCTGATCGCGGTCGACAGCGGCTTGCACCGCGCGTCGCGCATTCACGTCCGACATCGGACCGTACTGCGTGTTCACGCCGAGCGTGTACATGCAGGCGTCGGCAGCGCCGTAAGACGGGCCGTTCGTGTCCCAAGAAATGATGTTCTTGTTGCGGTTGTGCGCTGTCACAAACACGCCAGGCTGCATGATCGAGCCAGTATCGAACTCGTTGTTGATCATGCGAGCAACCATGGTGTCAGCAGATCCCGGCGGGATGTACGCCACTCGGAGCGGCTCAGGTAGCTCTTTGAAGCCGACCTTGGCTGCCCACCAGTTGTCATTCCGGTCGAATATCTGACCTTGGCTGTCGGCTCGGGTCGCGATGTACGGACCAGTTCCAACCGGCCAACCCTTGTCTAGGTCGAAGTTCGGGAACTCGAGCGGGTCTTGACCTTCCCAGACGTGCTTCGGCAGGATCGGAAGATGAATCTCCGAGTTCTCCTGGAAGTAGAAGTAGAAGAACCGAGCGTTCGGCTTGTTGTAGTTGATGCGGAAGTTGCGATCGTCGATGATCTCGACGTCCTTCACCCACTCTTGGATGTCGCCCGCGAACACCATGTCCGGGTTGGCCTGCAAAAGCTCGATCGTGAACTTCACATCTTCCGAGGTGAACGGCATGCCGTCCGACCACTCGATGCCTTCGCGGAGCGTGACGCTGACGCCCATGAAGTCGTCGTCGACCTCGCTGCTCTCCGCGAGCCACGGAATCACTTCACCTTCGTTGTGGTTGTACAGGTACAGGAACTCGTAGATCGTCTTGTTGAGGATTCCACGAACCCGACCTAGACCGCCGAGGGAGTAGGGGTTCATGTTGTCAGGGTCGCGCCATTCAGTCGCGCCCGGTACGAAACCGGTGATCACGAAGGTGTTTGATCTGTAGCCATCTTGTTCAGCCACGGGGAATCTCGCAGACGGATCTTCTAGACTAGCCGTGACATCGTACGTAGCAGTTAAAGATTCGATCTCGGTCTTACACGACGTGTTGAACCACCCTGACAGAACCTGTGTTCCGACGAGAAAGATGGCAACCGTGTTCACCGCGATTCGCACGTCGTTAGCGAATTTTACACATGACCACACATTGGGTGCACCCGCATACCAGCCCAAGTTGGAAATTCGAACTTTGCTGGAGAACGTGTTGTAGTACTTGATCAACGCAAAAAACGGTGTTATATTTTTTTGCTTGTGCGTTCACGACGCATCAAAAGTAGTGAATTTCGTTCTCACTTTGCTAAAAAGTGCTATGGAATGTAGAAAATCGGGAGTTCGGTTCGTGCGGAATCACAACACCAAAAGCTACGTGTTGGCGACGCTGTCAGCTGTTACAGCCTCGCTCTT
>DAOUJE010000072.1:0-10817 GCA_034423055.1 Dehalococcoidia bacterium
GAGCGGATGTTTGCACATGACGAGATAACGGCGCTCATCACGGCGATTGGTGCCGGAATGGGTGAGGATTTCGATTCGGAGAAGTTGCGTTACCACCGGATCATCATCATGACTGATGCGGACATCGATGGTGCCCATATCCGAACCCTCTTGCTGACGTTCTTCTTCCGCAACATGCGACAGTTGATCGACGACGGTTATCTGTACATCGCTCAACCGCCTCTGTACAAGGCTTCTAAGGGGCGTCGGAGCAACTGGCTCTATGCCGATGCTGATCTCGACAGCTGGATGGCAGAACGGGCGTTCAACGGACTTTCCGTAGCCTCTGACGATGATGACATTGATATCGAGGTGAAGGGCAAACGGTTGGGCAGCACCGTCACACAGCTGAGGGAATTCCGAGAGGCGTTCGGCATCGTGAACGCGCTCGGGGTTCCGGAAGATGTTTTCTTAGACCTGCTACGAGACCCTGAATGGCAGAACTTGACGTTCACGCGAGATCGGTCATCTGAGATCATCGCAGAGTTGGATGACAATCTGACGGGTGAAGACGGTCCTTTCCAAGTCGACCTGTTCAACGACAGCGTGGACGAGGATCAGGCGGCGTTCACTCGCGAGGTTAACGAAGAGTTGGAAGACGAAGAAGAGCCCGTGACGTACATGATCCGGGACTACGAACTGACTGAGGATGTGTACAACAATCCTGCGATCCGCCGAGCAAAGCGTTTGTACCCACGCGTGGCTGATTTCATCTCGGCTGATGCGTTCTCGATAAAGCGTCGGGAAAACGTTGTGTTGGACGAAATCAACTGGGAAGAGCTTCCCGAAGCGTTGGAGGAGAATTCGGATACGAGTGGTATCAATATCCAGCGCTACAAGGGCCTTGGCGAGATGAACCCGGATCAGCTGTGGGACACCACGATGAATCCGCAGAACCGGCTGATGTTGCAGGTTACCGCGGAGGACGCGATCAGTGCCGATGATATTTTCCGCACCCTGATGGGTGAGGAAGTTGGCCCGCGGCGGGACTTCATCCGGGCGAATGCGCTTGAGGTTAAGAACTTAGATGTTTAAGTACTTCAGGTACTCAAGGTACCTGGGTTCTTAAGTAACAACAAGAAGCCTGACAGGTTTGTCGAGAACAGAGGTTAGAGATCGCCTTGTGAACTGAGATCAGTGCTTTCGGCTGGTATCTGTGATGTCAACTTGATGTTGGTTTGATGTCAAGAGTAGAGGGCTCTGGTTGAGGATTTGATCTATCAGCCGAGGGTACCGCGGTTTGGGCCTGAGTTGTTGACAACTTTTCGCGTATACATCGCGAAGATATTGACATCTAGGAAATGTCCTCAGGCTTCGAATTTCCGCGCCTGTACCGATGTTAAATCGGGATCGTCAGGTTCATGATTCCTAAACCAACCAAAGATCAAACTGATCGAGGTTCCGAGCATCCACAAAAGGAAGAGCGTGCCTGATATCTGATGAACGCTCAATGCATCCCACCAGATGATGATCATGCCTAGCCCTGTGATCGGAGCCAATACGCCGAGAAGCTTCATCATCCCACCAAGTCTCCATTGGATCTGAGTCATCAGGATTATCGCTAGACCGATCATCGTGTTGCCGATGTTGCCAGCAAGTGAACGATAGCCGTTGAATTGCTCAACATCGTAGATGTCGGTCCAATACACCGAGCCGACGAAGATGACGAGTACACCAGACACTATCATCGCGATCCCGCCAAGGCTCATCAAGACAACGGAGATCCTCAATTGCCACCCCTGAGCGGATGCCATCGCAGGCCTGATAAGGCTAGCCGCGGCGATCAGCAGGCCGCCAAAGAAGACGCGCATGGAGCCGTGCCAGTGATACCAAACGAGGTTCTTATCAATCGCAACAAGCATCTCTTCGAATGTAGGTTGGTCAACATCCGCCTGCAACCTCGTCCAAACCATAGCCGCTGCGGCGATTGTAGCTAAGAATAGAAGGAACCCGGACACCACGCCCTCCACCGTCTGGGTTCTTTTAGGGTCGGGATTGGTCGCGACCTTGATGAGCCAGCTATTCAAACCATGCCTTCAATGCAGCGGTGTCGACTTCCACCCGTCCGTCGGAGTTGCTGGTGAGGATGTTGAATAAGGGGATGCCGTGCGCTCGGAGTTTGTCGCTACCGCCTTGGTTGCGATCGAGGATGCAGAGCGCGATGTCGATGTCGGTAGATAGCCTAGCGACGGCATCTACCGCGTCTAGGAGAGAACCGCCAGTCGAGATGGTGTCATCCCAGATTGCGACGCGGTCACCGGGATTGATATGTCCTTCGATCTGCTTGCCCATTCCGTGCTGCTTTTGCTCTGAGCGTACGAAATAGCCTTTTAGATCGTATCCGTTGGTGTGAGCCATTAGGGCGATTCCGCCGATGATCGGGACGGCGGCGACAGCTGGTCCTCCGAACTGATGGATGTTGCGTTTTTCGAGCACCTGAAGGAAGATCGAAGCGACGATCTCGACGCTTTCGCCATCGGTGGTCAATAACCGGCCGTCGAAGTAATAAGAAGATTTGGCGCCGGATGTGAGAGTGAAATCGCCGTAGCGCAGAGCCCCGAGTTCCAAAGCACGCTCCAAGAGCCGTTCGGCGTGTGCTATGGCATCTGCATAGTTCATCGGTAGAGGCTATTTTCGATGATAAATCTGAGTACTAAATCGGGTAAAACATCAGCCGCGTTTGCTAAATCGCCCTGCCGGACCTTCAAGCGGACCTCTGAGGCGCTGATGTCAATCATCGGGCCGCGGATCAACAATGTGTTGGTGGGTAGAGAATCAGTATCGTTTAACGGAGAACTGGGGCGTTCGACGACTGCGAATGTGCATTCTTCGATGAGTTGGTCGTATCGGTGCCAGCGGTGGAGGTCAGAGACGGCGTCGGCACCGATGGCTAGGATAAATTCGCAGTCGGGACCATATTGTGTCCGGAGGTCGTTGATGGTGTCTATCGAGTAGGTGGTTTTGTCGCGAATGATGTCGACGTTCGAGACTTCTATGCGGCACTCGTTTCTGAATGCCAGCTCAACCATTCGTAGTCGATCCTCTGGAGAAGCGATCGGTGCCTCGGAGCGAAGCCACGGACGTCCGGTAGGGACCATGACGACGGAATCGGCGTGTAATTCGTCGCGCAGACATCTGGCGATCGCGATGTGTCCATTGTGGATGGGATCGAAGGTCCCACCGAAGACGACAACGCGCCGCGCGCTCATTGCCACTCGAACTCCCATTCGCCGACGAGAATCACGTCGCCGTTCTTGGCGCCAGCGCGGCGGAGTGCGGTGGTGACGTTCATCCGTTCCAAGCGCTGGTGATACTGCACCAAAGCGTCCCAGTTATCGAGATTCGAGCCTAGTGCGAGGCGTACTGCCCTGTCGTAGACGATGCGGTAGGAGTCGGCTGCGGTGCGCACCACCATCCTTGTGTCAGCCATGCGTGGTTGGAGCACGGGTAGGTTGTCGTCGTCGAGGGGGTCTCGGCCGTCTTGGGAGTGCGGTACCTGTGTTGCTTCGTTCGGGGCAGTGTCTTGTTTCCTGATGTCGGCTAGGCGATATGAGACGGCTACGACTAGGTCGTCGATGCCGCGGCGGGTGGCTGCTGAGATGAAATGTACCGGTGTTTCTTCTCCGATCGCTTGACGCACCTCTTGATCGATCTCATCTCGGAGCAGTTCGACTTCCTCGAGGTCTAGTTTGTTGACCGCGACGATTTGCGGCGTCTGCGCGAGCCTGGGGTCGAATGCGTCTAGCTCTTGGTTGATGGCGCGGATGCGCTCTCCGGGTTCGCCTTCGCTGCCGTCGACGACGTGAACCAGCAAGCGTGTGCGTTGCATGTGTTTCAGGAACTCATGTCCCAAGCCGATGCCGTCAGAAGCGCCTTCGATAAGCCCTGGGATGTCGACCGCAGCGAAGGCATCGATTCCATGTTCGACGATGCCGAGGACGGGTTCGAGTGTGGTGAAGGGGTATTCGGCGATCTTTGGACGCGCGGCGCTGATGGCGGTGAGGAGGCTGGACTTGCCGGCGTTGGGCATTCCGACCAAGCCGACATCGGCAAGGATCTTGAGATTCAATCTCAACTTGACCGTCTCGCCCTCTTCACCAGACTCTGCGAGAAGGGGTTCGCGGTTGACGGACGTTACGAAGGCGGCGTTGCCTAAACCGCCTCGGCCGCCTTTCGCGACCTCGAGGTGCTGACCGGGGTACACGAGGTCGCCGAGGAAGATTTCGGATTCTCCCGCACGGTCGCCGATGCGCCAGACTTCGGTGCCGACGGGTACAGTTACATCGACACTTTCCCCATTGGCCCCTTGGCGCTTGTTTCGTGCGCCGTTGCCGCCGTTTTTGGCGATGAAGTGGCGCCGCCAGCGGAACTTCAGCAACGTGTTCAATGAAGCGTCGGCTACCAATGTCACCGATCCACCGTTGCCGCCGTTGCCGCCAGCTGGCCCGCCTAGAGGACGCAAAGCTTCCCTGAGGAACGTTACTAGGCCATTTCCACCGTTGCCAGCTCTGGCTTCAATCGTGGCTTCATCGATCATGTGGTGATTCTAAACGGGGCAGTGGATGAGATGGATCTGATGTTTCAGCGCATCAAGTTGACGAAGCCTTCTTGAGCGAAGTCGCGGTCGGTAGTGGCCACTTCGTTGATGCGGTCGCGTCGCATGATGGTCATACCGATGCAGTCGACCATGCTGTAGCGTTTGTCGTGGCGGCTTTCGTACAGATCAAGCGCGTCTGCGTAGACGTTGGCATCCACAATTTCAATCCGATACTTAGAGTCGTTCAGTGCTCGCCTTACGAACCGGGCGACCTGCTGTCTAGTCGTAGATCCGCTGCGACTGAAGTGGGCTAATAATTCATTCAATGCATCTCGGGCAGTTGCGAGAATCAAGCGTTGGTCATTGAGAAACTGCAACCTTAAACGCTGAGCGACTTTGTGACCTTGGTCGCGGCTGTCAAACAGCGCGATCAGATAGCTTGAATCTACGTAGACTATTCTTCCCACGGATACTTGTCACGCTTCGGAAAACCGTAAAGGTAATGTTTGTAGTTAAGGGATCCGTCGTGGGGCATTGCGTCTTTCTCTTCCTGTGGAATGTTTGACCACAAAACCTTGGCAAGACTGCCCAAATCCCCGGGCAGAAACTCCCCGTCCCGCACAAAAACATGGTCGATGTCCGGCAAGCGCGCTTCCAACGCTTCCAATGCGATGTATCCGTCTTGGTCGAACTCGTACTCGCCTGAGTTGACGTCGATGACCAGCCACTGACCGTTCAGCGCGTCGCCGAGTTCATCCTTGATGCGAGTGTGGTACATCTTCTCGGCGCGTTCAATCGCCAAGTCGTATGGGTTCTTCGCGGGAGACATTGAATGACCTCAGAAATAAGTCCAACTCGTAGCAAGGATTCTAACGCACAGGTAGTTTGTGGACGGATGTTGAGATGACCAGATCAGGTTGATCAACTTGGCTTGATCGATTCCTTGACTAAGCTAACCGCGTGTCTAGTTTTGAAATAAGATAGTGGCGACGCGGCTTAGGCCGCACTGAGGCCCGAACCGAGTGTTGGGGCATCGGAACTATTGTGAGACAACGGGAGTAGCAGAGTTGGAGAACGTCAGCAAAGAAATCCTGGTGCAGATGCTGGAGCGGATGTGGTTGATACGTCATTTCGAGGTGCGAGTGATGGAAGTTCACTCCGCGGGTGAGTTCACGGGAGCGGCTCACCCCTATATCGGTGAGGAAGCGGTGGCTGTCGGGGCTTGCGCGGCGCTCAAGGACACCGATTACATAGCTGGGAATCACCGCTCGCACGGGCATCCGCTGGCTAAAGGCGGAAGCGTGAAACGCGCGATGGCGGAGCTCTACGGTCGAGTCGATGGTTATTGCAAAGGCAAGGGCGGATCGATGCACTTGGCAGACTTCTCGATCGGCATCTTGGGCGAGTCGGGCATCGTGGCGTCTTCTGTTCCGGTGGCGACCGGCGCGGCGCTGGCGGCCAAGATCAGGGGCGAAGACTTTGTATCAATGGTCTTTTTCGGCGACGGCGCTTCGAACCAAGGGGCGTGTCATGAGTCGATGAACCTTGCGGCGCTGTGGCAGCTGCCGGTGATCTTCTTATGCGAGAACAACCAGTTCGCGGTGACGACTTCGTATCACGACTCGGTATCGGTGGAGCATATCTCGGACCGTGCAGCGGCGTACAACATGCCGGGTGTGTTGGTGGATGGTCAAGATGCAATTGCGATGTACGAGGCGACTCGTGAAGCGGTGGCGCGAGGGCGTGCGGGTGAAGGACCGACTCTAATCGAGGCGTTGACCTATCGTTACGAGGAGCACTCGCTCGGATTGGGGCGTGTGCGACGTGGCGAGTATCGGACTCAGGACCAGATCGATGAGTGGCGCGAGCGCGACCCGATTGACGTTTTGGAACGAACTCTCACATCGCAGGGTATCCTTACTCAAGAGGAGTGTGACGCTATTTCAAAAGCGAAAGAGGCAGAGGTCGAAGAAGCGGTAGAGTTCGCCCGTAACAGCCCGTATCCGGAACCGGAGGAACTCTTTGATGACATGTGGGCCGACCCAATTCCGGCTCCATAGCCAACAACCGTCAGAAAAACTGGACCCAAAGATTTCGAAAGCATCCCCAAATGGCATCCAACGCGATTTACGTAGAGGCGATCAATCAGGCGATCATCGAAGAGATGAAGCGTGACGAGAGCGTGTTTATCATGGGCGAGGACATTCGTCGCTCGGTCTATGGCGCGACGGCCGGACTGTTGGATCAGTTCGGCGAGAACCGTGTGCTCGACACGCCGTTGTCTGAGAACGGTTTCTTCGGGGCTGCGATCGGAGCCTCTCTGGTAGGGATGCGCCCGATCGTGGAGACGCTGACCAGCTTCATGTGGGTTGCGATGGACCAGTTGGTTAGTCAGGCGGCGAAAATGCGATATATGTTCGGAGGGCAGGCAACCTTGCCGGTTGTGTATCGGGCCACGATGTTCTATGGCGGAGGCTCGGCGGCTCACCACTCGGACCGCTCTTATCCGATGTTCATGAACATGCCGGGGTTCAAGATCCTTGTTCCGGCTACCCCGCGCGACGCTAAGGGCCTGTTGAAGACGGCGATCCGCGACAATGATCCGTGCATCGTTTTCGAGGACGGAACGCTAGGTGGCGCCTCAGGCGAAGTCGAAGAAGGCGATGCTGCATTGGTTCCCTTCGGCGTGGCGGACGTGCCGCGCTCAGGGACTGATGTGACCGTCGTGGCGATCGCGGGCGCGGTGCCGATGGCGTTGCGGGCGGCGGCGGAGTTGGAGGATGAGGGGGTGTCAGTGGAAGTTATTGATCCGCGCACATTGGTTCCGCTGGACAAAGACGCAATCTTGGAATCGGTTGCTAAGACGGGCCGATTGGTAGTTGCTGATCCAGCCCACAAAGTTTGTAGCGCCGCATCTGAAATCGCATCAATCGTGTCGCAGGAGGGTTTCTGGGACCTTCAGGCGCCCATCATGAAAGTGGCCGCCGAGCAAGTGCACATCCCGTACACGCCAGTGCTCGAACGCTTGGTTTACCCGTCATCGGACAAGATTGTCGACGCGGTGCGCGCCACCTTGGAGGATTAACCATGCCGCGCACTCCCGATTCGATGGTTACAGCGTTGCTAGAACGCAACACACGAGTCACTGCTCCGCGAAGAGAAATTATCGAATGCATATCTCAAGTGCCTCGGACATTTACGGCTGAAGATGTGTGTGGCGAGTTGCCGCACATCGGCCGGGCGACGGTTTACCGCACGCTCAAGATCCTGCAGGATGCGGGAATCATCTGCAAGGTTGTGATGCCGGGCGACGAGATGGCATACAGTGTCTCAGCGCATTTAGATCACGAATCTGGGGCCGACAATATGCCGACTCACCATCATCACGCGGTGTGCACGGTTTGCACTGCCGTCCGGTACTTCAACGCCGAAGCAATCGAACGCGCGATCGAGGCGCTGAGTTTGTCCGTTAAAGGTGTGATGGGCGAAATCATAGACCATCGTATAGAGGTTTACGATGTTTGCCCGCGGTGTGTTGCGACCGATCCTGAGTGAGATATTGCACCACTGAAGTCTTTCTTAATCGAGTCTTTCCCTTTTTATGAGGTTCTCGGTTTCAAGAAGGAACAACTGAAAGTTGTCGTAAGAATACTTGAGATATTATATCTATATGACGCGAATAAATTGAGATATACTGTCGAAACTTCGCCTAATACACACACACCTTACGGATACTGAATCTCGATAAATGACAGTCGGGCAATGCGGGGGGATTTGCGTACCATGTGATGCTATATCCGGGCTGTGCAAATTCCAGAGTCAATATACAATGCTTTTATTCGAGTGGCGAGGGTGACCTGCTCTAAGACTGTTTTAGGCGAGACGATCATGACTGAAAGACGAACATCCGACGAAGAGTCGGGTTCTTCTCGGCATGATCATTCGGGCCATACTCATGGTCAAGACCACGATGATCATGTCGATCACAGGCATCATGATCATTCCGGTCATTCCCACGACGATCACGGGCACGACCACCACGGGCATGACGACCACACGCACCACGATCACTCCCACGACTATCGGGAAGCGGGGCGGCGCAGCCTTGTCATCTCCCTGTTCCTGATCAGTGGTTTCATGATCGCCGAGGTCATCGGCGGCATCTTGTCAGGCTCGCTTGCGTTGCTGGCCGATGCTGGGCACATGATCACCGACGCGTTGGCTATAGGACTGGCTCTGTTTGCGTTATGGATCGGGGACAGAGTTGAAGATGCGGCGAGGACGTACGGCTTCCGGCGTGCCGAGGTGCTTGCAGCGCTGATCAATGCTATATCGCTTTGGATCATCGTCGCGTGGATCTTCTTTGAGGCCTATCACCGTATTCGGGGCATCGAAGAGTCCCACGTCGAAGGGCCACTTATGTTGATCGTCGGTGCGCTCGGACTAGTCGTAAACATCGTTGCGGCTTGGATCCTGCATGGCAGCTCCGAACACAGCTTGAACGTCGAAGGTGCTTTCTGGCACGTGATGGGAGACCTGCTTGGTTCGGTCGGCGTAGTGGTCTCAGGGCTGGTGATCATCTTCACCGGATGGGAATTGATCGACCCTATAATCAGCGTTTTGATCGGTGTGCTGATACTCATCAGTTCTTGGGGTCTCGCCAAGAAGGTCTTGGTTGTGCTGTTGGAGGGAGTGCCGCGACACGTCGATGTCGAGCAGCTCTGTGGTCAAATCGAGGATCTGCCTGATGTCACGCTCGTGCACGATGTCCATGTTTGGACGATTGCCTCGGGCTACGAATCGATGACCGCGCACGTTCTCGTCGATCCTGATCTAGCCAAAGAAGATACCGAAGTGCTGTTACGCCGGATTCGAGAAATCGCGCGGGATGAGCACGGGATCCATCACCTCACAGTGCAAATCGAGCAAACCGTGTCGGGATGCACTGAGGACCACCTCGTGAGTTACCTACTTGAGAGGGCACGACAGGTTATCTAGGCCAAGAGCGACCGGACAATATAAAAAGGCACCCTCACAGGTGCCTGAAGAATTAACAAAGCGATAACTGCAACGAAGCCCCGCCAATCCTGCGATTGGCGGGGCTTCGTCAGTTTCAGGCTAGCTTACGCGTGGTGCTCGTGTTCGTCGCACTCGTGCACATCGTGGATGTGCTCGCCTTCGTGGTGCTCGTGGTCGTCGCACTCGTGCATGTCGTGCACGTGCCCTTCCTCGTCGCCGTGGTGCTCGTGATCGTCGCATTCATGGGTGTCATGAATGTGTTCACCTGCGTGATGCTCGTGCTCATCGCATTCGTGAACTTCATGGGCATGTGCGGCCATTTTTCTCTCCTCTGGTCTATTTCGTTTGCTTCAACAGTGTGAAGCGTTCCGTTGTCGCCAACCATATGAACCATATAGTTTTAGCGAACCTAAGTTAATATTACATGCTTTTATTCAAAATGCCATAATGCTTCCGATAATTTCTCTACAACAAGCCAATTCGACGGATTTGCTGTTCAACCAGATGTTGTGATTTAGTATCAGATCAAGTAGCAACTTAGGTAAGATGTCGTATCAAATGAACGCGAGATAAAATGGATAACGTATCAAAATCAGGTCGTTCAAACCGATTTACAAACTGCAACTAGATATCGATATATCACTCCTCAGCAGATACAACGTCTAATTAAAGTTAATACCGGTATTGGTTTAGAACCAGTCACCACGGAAATGTGGTCGCTATATTGCTGCTACTGATAGTCGGAGCGGCGACGGCCGTCGTTGAAGTTTCGATGGCTACGATGGTCAGGCGGCGGCGTGCTCGCTAGGGCGCGTCAAGAAATGCGCCGTCTGATCACTGCGACGATGGCGAAGATGATGCCGGACGCCAGCGCGATCGATGCTCCCGACGGCAGATTGGCGTAATAAGACGCGTAGAGACCGGATATCGATGCCAGCATCGCGAACAGTATCCCGAAGCCGATTATGTGCAAAACGCGTTGCACGGTCAGAGTAGCCGCCGCCGCTGGTGCTATCAGCATTGCCAACACCAGTATCACGCCGACGGCTTGTATAGTCACCACGATCACCACTGAAATCATCGCCAGAAGCAGATAGTCGATCCACGCAACATTTACGCCCGCGACCTCCGCTCCGATCGGATCGAAACTCACGAACATGAGTTCCTTGAAGTGGCCGACAAAAAGCACCAACGTCAGCAACGCAACGCCCAACGTCATAAG
>DAOUJE010000073.1:0-8581 GCA_034423055.1 Dehalococcoidia bacterium
GCCGTTCACGTCGGAGAGTCGATCGCATGTGTCCCTTTACGTGAAAAACGACTGCGGAGCTTGAACTGGAACTTCATGACGTTCGACTCGTCATGAGGATGTGGACCCGTTAAACACCTACGACGTTGAGGCGAACGGAGTAAAGCGACACGTCGCCGCAGATGTAGAGGGTTTGGCGGTCTTCGTCGCCGAAGGTGCAGTTGGCGGTTCGTTGTTCGGGAATGAGGATTTTGCCGATTAGTTCGCCTTCCGAGGTTAAGCAGTGGATGCCGTCGTGGGCGCTGGTCCAGATGTTGCCTTCTACGTCGCATCGGAAGCCGTCGGCGATGCCGGGGCGGACGACGGCGAAGATGCGGAAGTTGCTCAACGATTTGCCGTCTGGGTTGACATCGAATGCTGCGAGGTTGCGGGGTTCGCCGCTGTCGGCTAAGTATAGGATCGACTCGTCGGGCGAGAATGCTAGTCCGTTGGGGCGATCGAGTTCGGTGACGACGACTGAGATGTTGCCAGTGTCAGGTTCGAGTCGGTAGACGTAGTTGCCATCGAGTTCCGACTCGCGGGCGTTGCCCTCGCGACCGCTGAGGATGCCGTAGGGCGGATCGGTGAACCAGATGGATCCGTCGGATTTGACGACTAGGTCGTTGGGCGAGTTGAGTTTCTTGCCTTCGAAGCTGTCTACTAAGACGTGGTGTGTTCCATCGTGCTCGAGTCGGCTGATGGCGTGCCGTGAGTGTTCGCAGGTGACGAGTCTGCCTTCGTTGTCGACGGTATTACCGTTGCTGAAGTGGCTGGGATCGCGGAAAGTGGTGGTTTCGCCGGTGGCCGGATCGTATTTCAGCATCCGATTGTTCGGGACGTCGGAGAAGACTACGAAACCTTCGTTGCCGTTGCGGGCTGGGACGTATGCCGGTCCTTCAGCCCATTCGGTCCCAGTGTAGTGTTTTTGGATCTCAACATCGTCGCCTCCGATGAGGTTGCGGAAGCTGGGGTGGATGATTACGGCTCCGGAACGCAGATCTTCGTCGGATCGGAATTGGTTGCGATTTTGCCAGGTTTTGTTGGGTGCGGTTGTCATGTGGTTTCTAGGGATGGTTATGGGTCAAGATGTCGGCCACCACTACCTTAATCGACGACTGTGCACACAATTGATGTGGGTTGCCTTCACTGATGTCATTCTGAACGTAGCGCAGCGGAGTGAAGAATCTCGGACGCTGGTGCGATGGGGAGGGTTGAGATTCCTCGCTGCGCTCGGAATGACAGAAGTATGCTCTCGGGATGACAAAAGTATGGGCTCGGGATGACAAAAGAATGGGCTCGGAACGACAAAGGCGTTCCCAGTGTCTTTAATCGCCGCATCCATGGCCACTGCGTTTACCTTGCTGGGAGCGCGGCCAAGAGTTCCTCCAGCGGCATTTCGGCGAGGGAATCTAGGCGCATATCGGCGTGGTCGTAGCAGAGGTTTTTGGTCATTGGGCGGGGCACTGCGACGCAATAGAGTCCGGCGTTTTTCGCGGCTTGGACTCCAGGGGGTGAGTCTTCCAGCGCGAACGCTGCCTTAGCTGTAACGCCGAGGTTTGCGAGCGCGGTCAGGTACACCGCGGGATCGGGTTTGGGGGTGCCCACGTCGTCGCGGCATACGATGGTGTCGAAGCACTCGGTCAGTCCGATGTGATCTAGTTTGGGGTATATCCAATCTCGGTTGGAGTTCGAAGCGAGACCGATGCGCATGTCGAGTCGTTTTGCGGTGGACAAGTATTCTTCGACGCCGGGTAGTGGAGGTACGCCTTCGAGCATCTTTTGCATGAATGCTAGGAGGCGTGGTCGCATCTCTGCGCGTTCAACTGGTATGCCGGACAGTTCGGAGAGATGGGCGTATACGTTGAATTGCTCGTATGCGGCGCCGACGTGGGGGATCCAGTCGGAGAGGTTCAGTTGGACGCCGTGGGCTTGGTAGATGGAGCGCCACGCCTCGAATTCGTACGTTTCGGTGTCGAGTATGAGGCCGTCGAAATCGAAGATGATGGCTTTGATCTTACTCATCGTTGTTGCGCCCTCACCGGCTAAGCGGGAGAGGGGATATGGCTTCGCACCCCCTTTGTCCTTCGGACATTTCCCCCACGAGTGGGTGAAACCCTGCCACCCGTCCTCCCCGGGCATACCCCGCTCGCATCGCTGCGCTCGCTCGCGCCCCTTTCGCAGGACGAAAGGGGCAGGACTTGGACATTCCAGCGCATAGCGGGGGAACGGCTATGCCCCTTGTGCGTTTAGGTCGATGGACCAGAGGGATGAGGTTGCGCCGATGAACAGCCGTTGGCGGTCGGACATTCCGAACGAACAGTTTGCGGCTACTTCGGGTGTGAGTATCTTGCCGATCATATCGCCGTCGGGGTTAAATACTTGGACGCCATCGCCAGCGGAGACGTAGAGGTTGCCGTCGGTGTCGCATCGGAATCCGTCGGGGACGCCGGGGTCGATGTCCGCGAAGACACTCGGGTTGACGAGCATCTCACCACCGGGGGGGACATCGAAACGCATGACTCGGTGGTGACGGAACTCGCCGTGCGTCCGACCGGTATCGCCGATATAGAGGGCCGTTTCATCTGGCGAAAATGCGATGCCGTTCGGCTTGTCGAAGTCTTCGGAGACGGCGGTGATTGCGAGCGTGTCAGGATCGACGCGGTAGACGCGGTTGCGGTCCTGTTCTGGCTTGTCGCCGTGCCCGAACTCTGGGTGCAGGAAGCCGTAGTCCGGGTCGGTAAACCAGATCGAACCGTCGGATTTGACTACAACGTCGTTAGGCGAGGTGAGCTTACCGCCCATGTAGCTATCGGCGACCGGCGCGAGCGTGCCGTCGTGCTCAAGTCGAACGACGGTGCGGCCGCGGGTCAGGCAGGAGAGAACTCGGCCTTCGAGATCGACGGTATTTCCGTTCGCGCAGTCGGAAGGTTGCCGGAAAATCCCCATGCCTGAGGATTCGTCCCACTTCATGATGCGATTGTTTGGAAAGTCGCTGACGATGACGTAGTTCCTGGAGGGTAGCCAACAGACACCTTCGGCGAATATGAGGTCGTCAGTTAACAGCGTCAGTTCAGGCGAATCGCCAAGTATGCGAGTGAACTCATCTGAGTAGCTTTCAAAGGTCCCGGACATTCGTATCAACTCCCGTGTGCGTGAGGTTAGATCGAGGACTGATGTCTTGCTGTGCGAAGTTTATCTCAAACGCGGGAAGCGATTTCGAGAATCTGTCCACGAGTGTTAACCTACGCGCAGTGCTAACGCCAGTCAAATTCAAATCAACAGAGGCTCAAAATGAAGATGTATGTAGCAGGCGATTGGGTTGACCGTGACATCCGGATGGATGTCATAGACCCGTTTTCGGGTGAACCGTTTGACACGGTGCCTAGCGCGTCGGTTGAAGATGTCGTGCTAGCCGCGCGAGCAGCGGAAGAGGGCCGGGACCAGATGGCGAGGTTGACCGGCATGGATCGCTACGAAATTCTCATGCGCGCGGTTGAGATCATGCAATCCCGGAAGGAAGATCTGGGCCAGACGATCACCCGTGAGGAGGGTAAAGTCATCTCCGAAGGGCGATTGGAGGTAGACCGTGCGGTGCAGACGATGACGTGGTCTGCGGAAGAGGGGAAACGACTCAGAGGCGAGACGATACCGTTGGACGCGTCTCCGGGCAACGCGGGCAAGTTCGGTTTCACTGTGCGTGTGCCGGTCGGTATTGTTGCGGCGATCGCGCCGTTTAACTTCCCGCTGAACTTGGTAGCTCACAAAGTTGGACCAGCAATCGCAGCGGGCAACGCCGTGATCATTAAACCCGCGTCGGATACGCCGCTTTCAGCGTTGAAACTCACCGAAATTCTTTTGGAAGCCGGAGTGCCAGACATGGCCGTTCAGTGCATCACGGGATCTGGACGGACGATTGGCGATGCTCTAGTTTCGCAGCCGAACGTGCGGAAAGTAACGTTCACGGGCTCGCGTGAGATCGGCGAGCGAATCACCAAGATGGCGGGGTTGAAGAAGGTGACTATGGAGCTGGGTTCGAACTCTCCGTTAATCGTGATGCCGGACGCCGACATGGATAAGGTTGCTGCTGCGACGACTCAGAGCGGTTACGCGAACGCGGGCCAGGTCTGCATCTCAACCCAACGTGTCATCGTCCAAGAGTCTGCATACACGGACTACATCGATGCGCTGAAGCCACAGGTGGAGGCTCTTTCATATGGTGATCCAATGCAGGATGCCACGAACATGGGGCCGTTGGTCCGAGAGGCGGACGCGGCTCGAGTGGAGAGTTGGGTACACGAAGCGGTGGACGGTGGAGCCAGAGTCGTGTCGGGCGGTACGCGTGACGGAGCGATCATGACGCCGACGATCCTTGCCGATGTCGACCCTGACATGCGTGTGTCTAGGGAAGAGGTGTTCGGACCGACAGTAGCAGTGACGCCGGCGGCGGACATTGATGAGGCGATCAACCTGGCGAACGACACCAACTTCGGGCTGGCGGCGGCTATCTTCACGCAAGACGTCGATCACGCGATGCGTTTCGCGTTGGAAGCCGAAGCTGGCAACCTAAACATCAACTCAGGGACACAGTTCCGCGCCGACATGATGCCGTATGGTGGATTGAAAGACAGCGGGTTCGGCAAGGAAGGACCCCCGTACGCCATCGACGAGATGACGGAGTTGAAGATGGTGGTGTTTCACTAGATCGTGTTCATTGGATTGCTTAGCGTGGAGAACGCGTACCATGAAGACCAGACCCTGATCAGAGATTTGCGGTGAAATCAATGGCACAATCCGCCGCGGCAAAACCCTCCATTGGCGATCGAGCCGAAGCACTTTATAACGCCCGGATCAAGCGCGAACTAAACGATGAGCAACTCGGCAAATTTCTCGCCGTTGAGGTCAACACGGGCGAATATGAAGTTGGCGATGACGCTCTTGCCGCTATGACTGCATTGCACGAGCGGATTGCCCACGCAGAAGTGTTCCTGATGAAGCACGGATCGATGCACGCCTATACGCTAGGGAATTTCCCGCACGATTCCGAATGATGCTGCAAGGCAACGTTCGCCGATTCGGTGGTGCGCTGTACCCGGTCTGCGTCGTGCACCTTTTCGGCGATGATGGGGTTCCTGCGCGGTTGGAGACAGTTGTCGATACCGGTTTTTCCGGATTGATGACGCTACCTGCCAAGACGGTCGAACAGATGCGTCTCCCAAAAGTCGGTGAAGCACGGGCATTCCTCGCTGATGGGATTGAAAGAGAATACGGTCTACACAGAGTCGACGTTGATTGGTTCGGCGAAACACGCCCGATCGAGGTGTTATGCATGGGCAGGTTTCCGCTTCTGGGTATGGCAATGATGGAAGGTCTCGATTTGCGAGTACGCGTCGAGCACAGCGGCGAAATCGCTCTGACACAACCCGTTTAGTTGATGGTCGAAATCGCAGTAGAGCGAGGAGATTCAACTGATATGCCCCCTAAAATATCCCTGATCGGTGCCGGAAGCGTCGTCTTCGCACGTCGCCTTTTGCAAGACGTAGCCTGCACGCCATCACTCAAGGATTCCCACATCTCATTGATGGACATCGATGAGGAACGGTTGCGGTTAATCGGCGATTTCGCCTCGAAGCTGTTCGCCGAGGTGGGATCAGACGCAAAGATCGAGACAACAACCGATCGCCGCAAGTCACTTGCCGACGCCGACTATGTTTTGACGACGATCCGAGTCGGAGACACGATTGAGCGGGATATTGACATTCCGAGAAAGTACGGGATCGATCAAGCGGTCGGCGATACTGTTGGGCCGGGTGGTGTGTTCAAAGCTTTGAGGACGGTCCCGGTGCTAATCGATATGGCTCAAGACATCGACGATGTTGCGCCGAACGCGACGTTGTTGAACTATACGAATCCGATGGCGATGGCGTGCTGGGGAATTACGTCGGAAGCGGATGTGCCGACGATCGGTCTATGCCACAGCGTACAGCGGACGACGCAGGATTTGGCGGACTACATCGGATTGCCGCGGGACGATGTCTCGGCGTGGGTCGCGGGTATCAACCACTTAGCTTGGTTTATGCGGTTCGAGCGGAATGGTGAGGACGCGTATCCTGCGCTGCGCGAAGCGATGAACAATCCTGAGATTTTCGCTCTGGACACCGTGCGTTTCGAGGTGATGAAGCATTTCGGATATTTCGTGACCGAGTCAACTAGGCACATGTCGGAGTATGTGCCCTATTTCCGAACCGATGAGACGGTGATGGATGAGTTCCGGTTGAACGAGATACGGCAAGATTTGCAACGCCGCGTTAAGCGTGTAGATGACCACATGACGCAGCTTGAGCGTGACGCGTATTCAGATGAACCAATCTCACCTGAGCGCTCGGACGAGTATGCGTGTCGGATCATGGAGGCGATGGAGACGGGTGACAAGATCGTCATCAATGGGAATGTGCCAAATGATGGTCTGATCGATAACCTACCTTACGGCTCGTGTGTGGAGGTGCCGATCCTGATCGATGAGCTGGGTTTCCATCCGATGCCGGTTGGGGAATTGCCGCCTCAATGTGCGTCGCTGTCGCGGGCAAATATAGCAGTCCAGGAGATGGGAGTCGTCGCGGTTTTGGAGCGATCTCGGGAAGCCGCATTCCACGCCGTAGCGCTTGATCCGCTGACCGGCGCGATCCTGTCCCTCGAACAGATCCGAGAGATGTTCGACGAGATGTGGGAAGCACACGGCGACGAGTTGGCGGAATATAACTAGATCACCCTCGGCCATGTCATTTTGAACGGAGCCAAGCCCCCGGCCATGTCATTCTGAACGGAGCGCAGCGAAGTGAAGAATCTGATGTGGCAGCCCGAGTGCAAGACGAAGAGATTCCTCGCTGCGCTCGGAATGACATGAATTGTGCTCGGAATGACATCGGTGGCGTTCATAATGACATGATCGCGAGCCGCCAAATGTCAACACACCATAATGACCAAAGGAACAACCAATGAGAGCAGCCCAATCATTCGGTGTCGATGACATCCGATTCGTAGCCGACGCGCCCGATCCCGAACCGCTCGAGACCGACGCGTTAGTGGCGACCGAGATGGCGTCGTTGTGCGGCTCAGATCTGCACATGGTGTGCAAGGGCTGGCAGATGCCGGAGTATCCCGCACCTCCAGGGCATCCCGGCCACGAAGGCGTCGGAATCGTTGAAGAACCCCCGAAACGATACCCGGACGGCGAAGGAATCGACATCCTCGAGCCGGGTGATTTGGTGCTGACGGTTCCTCACATCTGGTACGCCAAATGTTTTGCCGAGTACCAAGCGGTCGACGCCGCCCACATGCTGAAGATGCCAGCCGGTGCACCGATCGAGCATGTGTTGATGACCCAACAGCTGGGTACGGTGATATTCGCCACGCAGCGATTGCCCGAGTCTCTTGACGGCAAGACCTGCGCGGTGCTCGGACAGGGGAGCGCGGGACTGTTCTGGGACTTTGTGTTGAGACGGCGCGGCGCGTCACGGATCATCGCCATCGAGCCAGTTGATAGTCGGCGCGGGTTGTCGAAGCGGTATGGTGCTGATGAGACGGTTGACGTAATTGGCGATGCAGCGAAGGACGCGGTTTATGACCTGACCGACGGTAAAGGTGCGGATATCGTCATCGAAGCGGTCGGCTCAACTCCTACGCTTAGTAACGCATTCCATATAGTCGCCGACGAGGGTTTGTGCGTGTTGTTCGGATTGCCGGACAGCAACGATCCGCAGCCATTCGACTACACCGAGATGTTCAAGAAACGCGCCAACGCCTACTCGATACTCGGCGCGCAGGAGGAGCCAGGGTTGAAAACTTTCCGGCGCGCTCTATCGTGGATCGTCGAAGGAGAGATCGATATGGCGCCCATCGTGACGCATCTGATGCCGATCGAGCAGGTGGAAGAAGCGTTCGAACTATCGGAGTCGCGCGGGGATGGGGTGGTGAAGGTTGCGTTGACGTTTTGAGGACGCGACTTTGAGCTGTAACGAACGATTTGGAAAGTCGGAACTTCGCTAGGCAGCTGCTTTGCTGGTTCACTCCACGATCATTCGTCGAAAATACCCGTGTGTCGCGCTCTTAGCCACAATCCGACCGCGTAAGCGATACCAAACAATACGCCAATGAACAGGGCCTGAACCAACAGCGAACTGATCCAAAACGCACTGACCACGGTGAAAACGACGGCCCAGAAACCTATTGCAATTGGCAAAGACCTCATCACTCTTTCCCCGGGTGTCAGATAACGATTGCGGTTGGCTTCTTGGACACCCTCGTGGGCGTCTGTAGTACGCATAATCTCGTCGAAATATCTTTGCGGAATGCGTTGAGCAGGCGGTTCCATGTAGTCGCCTACCAACTCGTAATAACGGTCTCTGAACTCTTCGTCTGTGTGATTTCCCTTGCGGATATTGCAGCGCCTACATAGAGCTTGTAGGTTGTCGTCGTCGTTGAGACCGCCTCTGGATACGGGGTACATATGATCAATTTGCAGGTTATCAGTCGTCAATCTGACACCACAGTACATGCAGCGGTACCT
>DAOUJE010000074.1:0-5583 GCA_034423055.1 Dehalococcoidia bacterium
TGTGGCAGGCGGACAAGTTGGGAGCGCGCCTTTTCAACTGCTATCAAGGCCGATACAACCTACTATCAAGAGATCCCGAGCGGGAGATTTTTCCAGTGTGCAAAGAGTACGGACTCGGAGTGATGGCATTCTCGCCCAGGGCGGGAGGTCTGTTGCTTGGACAAGACCTGCACTTCGAGGCCGAACCGGGTAGCCGATTTTCACCCGATTTCCGGTATTTCGAGTCGTTCCGCCGAACGTATTGGACGGAAGCCAATTTTGACGTTGTAGAGAAGATAATCGCCGTTGCGAAGAAATACGGGGTTTCGATGAACGCGTTGACATCGCGCTGGGTAATCAGCAACCCGGGTGTAACGGCGTGCATCATGGGTGCTCACACAGTTGAACACGTACGGTCGAATCTGGAGGCGTGGCATGAGGATGTTCCGCAAGAGGCGATCGATGAAGCAACCGTAGCGAGTGAGACTGTCAGGACACCGTATGCCGATGTGACGAGTACTTACAATCAGGATCAAATCAGCGCTAAACGCTAGCACGCCGAGGAGGCGAAATTGAGTCTTACCATCTACCTCCATTTCAACGGAAACTGCCGCGAGGTCTTCGAGTTCTATCGCTCAATCTTCGGCGGCGAGTTTGAGTTGTTCAACACGTTCAGAGAGGGCCCGGAGGGCATGCCTTTGCCCGAAGATGTCTTGGATCAGGTGATGCATGTGTCGTATCCGATCGGGTCATCGGTGCTGATGGGTTCCGACGTTCCGGAGCAGTTTGCCCCACCACCGGTTCAAGGCAGCAACTTCTCCATCTCGTATCAACCGGAGAGCAAAGAAGCTGCAGATGAACTGTTCGCCAAGTTGTCCGATGGCGGAACTGTAACGATGCCGATGGAGGATCAGTTCTGGGGTGCGTATTTCGGTTCTTGTATCGATAAATTCGGCATAAGTTGGCAATTGAACACGGAACACTGATAGCCGTATCTGGAGATCGCAGATACGCTTAAGTGCGTCTGCGGATCTTTTCCGGTGTTTAATCTCGAAATGCGGTGTCAGAATCGCTTTCGGCCATCTCGGACAAGGAGAATGCATTGACCATGAACATCTATCTGTTTTTCAACGGCAACTGCCGTGAAGTTTTCGAGTTCTATCGCTCGGTCTTCGGCGGTGATTTCGCGTTTGTCACGACATTCAGAGAAGGTCCCGAGGGTATGGATGTGGCAGAGGATGAGTTGGACAACGTGATGCACATATCCTTCCCTATCGGTTCTGGATTTTTGATGGGCAGCGATGTTCCTGCTGCGTTTAGGGCACCGCCAACTATTGGTGACAACTTTGCGATTTCAGTCGAGCCTTCTAGCGTCGAAGAGATGGAGGGGCAGTTTGCCAAGTTGTCGGAACACGGTAGCGTGACGACACCGTTGGAAAAGCAGTTTTGGGGCGCTTACCACGGATCGTGTACCGACAAGTACGGGATTAACTGGCAATTCAACTTCTCGTTGCAGGAGTAGTCTGTGGCGATGAGTTTCGAGGTCGATGGACTTCTGCCCCGCGACGTGGTTCGACCTACGGACGCGACGGAGGTCGCGACTGTCCTCGCCGATCTGCACTCTCAATCGAGCGCGGTGGTGCCTTGGGGAGGCGGCACGCGGATGGGCGTGGGCAACTCGCCCGGCCGGTACGATACCGCCCTCGACTTAACCCGACTCTCGAACAACATCGAGCATATCGCTGGTGATATGACGGTTGTGTGTGACGCTGGTGTGCGGATCGGTGATCTGGTTGAATTGCTGAGCGAAAACAATCAACGTCTGCCCTTCGCCGTGCCGCGTCCCGGTCTTGCGACGATCGGGGGCTCAGTAGCATCGAATGCCCCGAGCTTGTTGCGACCGAGATTCGGCGGTATCCGCGATTGGATCATAGGTTTGCACGTCGTGCTCGCGGACGGTACGTCTACCAAATCCGGCGGGCGTGTTGTAAAGAACGTACAGGGTTACGATCTTCATCGGTTGCATACTGGTGCTTTCGGTACTTTGGGAGTCATAACCAGCGTCGCTTTGAAGCTCGTACCATTGCCGGAGCGTACGAGGACGGTGGCTATGTGGTTCGACCGATTCGGCGCGGCGGCCGATGCGGCGAGCGAAATCGGACAGACGGAACTCGTGATCGAGTCGGCGCGGCTTTATTCAGGCGCTCGGTCTGCAGGAGCCATCCGAGAGTTAGCAGCCAGTCGATACATGGACACAGACCAAGGGATTGATGCTGCGAGTCATCTGATGCTGATCAAGGTTTCAGGATCGATCGCCGCCTTGAATCGGCAATCCGAGGACTTGATTGGATTGGCTGGTACGGTGCCGGCCACTGGATACGAATCATTGGATGGGGTGACCGAAGCCGACCTTTGGGAATACATGGAAGAATCGGTTGACAACGCGAAGTTGAGCCTGCGGATTTCAACGAAGGCTTTGGACGGTTTTCATCTGGTCGACAGGTTCAATCGATCGTTTGACCGACAGCATGGAACGGTTGACGTTTCATCAGTCATTGATGTCGGATATGGTTCTTTGACGTTAAATGTTGATGGTCTCGACGACGATGCCTCTTTGGTGTTCATCCATGAGGCAACATCGCAGGTACAGGAATTGGGTGGTTCGGTTCTCATTGAGCGCTGCCCTATTTCGGCCAAAAAGAGTGTCGACGTGTTCGGTATCGACGTGTCGGCAGCGCAAATCATGAAGAATATGAAGCATCAGTTCGATCCGGATCAGGTATTGAATCCTGGTCGGTTTGCGTTCCGCATTTGAGCACGACGAGAACGTTTTGAAATCTACACCCAACACGACGGAACGGGGCTTCACTACCGCGTTAGCGCCTGCCGAAGAGGATCTATACAAGTGTGTGCAGTGTGGTTTTTGCCTGAGTGCGTGTCCGACGTACCTGGAGACGGGACTTGAGGCTGAGTCGCCACGCGGGCGATTGACTCTGATGAAGGCGGTCAACGAGCGCCGGATCGAGATTACGCCGAAAGTTACTCGGCATTGGGACTTGTGTCTCGAGTGTCGGGCTTGTGAGGTTGCGTGTCCATCAGGTGTTCCCTACGGCAAGATAATGATGGCGACGCGGACGGAGATGAAGGAGCGCGTGAAACGTCCGTTCCGTGAAAGATTTGCACGTGAAGTCGGTTTCAATCGCCTTCTTGCGCGACCGAAACTCATGCGTGCGTTTGGCAAAATGACGCGGTTCTATCAAAGTTCGGGAATGCGAACCTTGACCAAACGGATCGGCGTGATGAAGGTGCTTCCCAGCCGCTATCGCTATCTCGACGAAGCACTTCCGCCGCTTGAACCGGGGTTTTTCGTACCCGACGGACGAGTCGTGAAGCCAATGGGCCGCATCAAAGCACGAGTCGCGTTGCTTGGCGGATGCGCGATGTCGATGATGCACGCGAGGACAATGGAGGCAACGGTCCGGGTTCTTGTGCACAACGGATTTGAGGTCAATCTTCCAGCAGGCCAAGGTTGTTGCGGTTCAATGAATGTCTACGCTGGTGAACTCGCCACCGGTTTGGAAATGGCGGCCAACAATGTCGATGCGTTGCTGTCGGTGGATCCGGACGTTGTGGTCACATCGTCGGCCGGATGCGGCTCGACGATGAAGGAATACGGCGAATTGCTGCCCGACAACGGTGCAGCCGAGGAGCTGGCTGACAAGACCCGCGACATTCACGAATTGTTGGATGAATATGGGTTTGAGGTTCCGACGGGACGTCTCGATCTCAAGGTCGTGTTCCAAGATCCGTGCCATCTGTTGTCGACACAACGAATCAGCGATGCGCCGCGGCACGTTCTCGAAGCGATTCCTGGCGTTGAGCTAGTGGCGATGCAGGAGCCTTCGGTGTGTTGCGGTTCGGCAGGATCGTATGCGATATCGCAACGCGACATGTCGATGAGGCTGGGTGATCGGAAGGCGCGCAATGTAGTGGCGAGCGGTGCGTCGGTGATGGCGACGGGTAATCCTGGATGTGCCCTGCAACTGACAAATGCGCTTGAACGCGCGGAGTCAGCGGTTCAGGTTCGATACGTGGTCGATATTTTGGACGAGGCGTATCGAGTGGGTGGGGATTACGGCTAGATCGTCGCAACCGGCGATGGATCGACTGCCAAGGTCCGCGACGCGGCCGCAACCGCTTCGCCTCTCGGCACTTCGTAACCGAGCCGCGGCAGTATGTGCTCCAGCGCGCTTAGCAAACCGAAGACGTTCGAGGGTACGCAGGATTCGCCCATCAGGCCGACGCGGATAACTTTGCCTGCGAATTGGCCTAATCCGCGCCCCACTTCTATCGAGTATTCATTCAGTAATGCGGAGCGCAACTCACCATCGTCCACGCCTTCAGGCACTGACACGACGGTCAGTTGATTCAGCAGGTGGTCTGGATCGACGGGCGAACCGAGGTTGAGTGCTTCGAGCCCGGCTCGTAACGCCTGAGCCACCTTCTCGTGCCGCAACCAGCGGGTCTCCAAGCCTTCTTCGTGTACCAACGCCAACGCTTCGCGGAGTCCGTAGATCATGCTCACGGGGCTTGTGTGGTGGTGGATATGGTTCGGTCCCCAATAATCAGCGATGAGCGACAGATCCAAATACCAGGAACTGGGCAATGTCTTGCGGTTTTTTATGTGATCCAACGCACGGTCTGAGATAGCCACTGGGCTGATACCAGGTGGTGCGGCGAAGCATTTCTGCGATCCGCCGTATGCGTAGTCGACCTCCCACGCGTCGAATTCCACGGGCGTACCGGCGAGTGAAGTGACGACGTCGGTCATGAACAGCGCATCGTGGTCATGTGCCAGAGCCGACAAAGTGCTTATGTCTTGGAGTGTTCCTGCGGAAGTTTCGGCATGGATAGCCGAGACCAACTTGGTGTCAGGGTTCGCTCGCAGCGCGTCCTCGAGCGATTGCGGATCTACGGCGGTGCCGTATGGCGTTTCAACCCGGACTACCTCGACTCCGAGACGTTCACACATCAGGATCTGGCGTTCGCAGAAGAAGCCGTTAACGCAGATAATCGCCTTGTCGCCGCGTTCGAGCAGGCTAGAAAGACCAGCCTCCATGCCGGCTGATCCTGCACCGGCGACCGCCATCGTCGTCTGATTCGTGATGAAGACTTGCGCCAGCATCGCCGAGACCTCATCCAGAATGTCGAAGTACGCGGGATCGAGGTAACCGATGATTGGTTGCGACATCGCCCTTAGCACGCGCGGGCTCGCGGAGCTGGGCCCGGGACCCAAGATCACTCGGCGCGGGACGGGTTGTGACCCGAACCTTGGGAAGTTTGAGTCGGCAAGTTCCCCGTTAGATGATTGATTGCTCGTCAATTGGTTCGACCTCGTAGGCGTCATTTGTATTGCTGAGATTTCACGATAATGTATAACGGCGGCTTGGGCAAATGGTAGTCTGGGCGGCGCGTTCAGTGGACGCATCAACTTGAGGAAGGAAACGTCGTTATGGATCTTGGATTAGCTGGAAAAGTTGCACTCGTAACGGGTGCCAGTGATGGAATAGGAAAAGCTGCCGCTATGCGATTCGCAATGGAGGG